>JAYVZC010000084.1:0-2120 GCA_043783695.1 Bacteroidota bacterium | reverse complement strand
AAACAGGAAGTTTTCAACTAAACAATTTAATTGGAACAGGAAACCGCTTTTTACAAACCGATGCTAATGGAAATATAATTCCTTTTACTATGGGAACTGTTTCGCAAGTATTGTATGGAAATGGAACATGGGGCGCACTTCCTGCATCGCCATGGCAGCAAAGCGGAAGCACTATTTATTATAACATAGCTTTTGGCAAAGTTGGAATTGGTACAAGTACACCCCTGTTTCCGCTTGATGTAATAGGCGATGTTAGAATTTCAAACAATCTTTATGTTGGTGGTGGCATTGTTATTACCGATAAAGTAAATGCAAATGCGGAAGTTGTTACAGGTAAAATGAAAGCGGATTCAATTGTAACCGATAGTACAAAAGGATTTTATGGTACAAGTAAATTTAATGGAGACGTAAAATTACAAAGTAAATTGTCTGTATATGGTAATACAACTATTAACGGAAGTTTAAGTGCAAATTCAATTACGTCAGGTAATATTAGTACGACAAATTTTAATGTAAGCACTTTACTAACAGCCAATAAAATTTCTGCATACAGGATATTCGGAATGCCTGGAGACAGTTTGGTAAGATTAGGAGATAGCACAATAAATTTTGATTTTACAAGGAATAGGATGTGGACAACGGGGGTAACAACTGCAGGTGTATTATATGGAGGCTTGGGAATCGGGACCATGGCAAAGGCTTTAGGTACACAATCGATAGCAATTGGAAGCGCTACTAATACTTTAGGTACGCAATCGATAGCAATTGGAGCTGGAACATCAATAGGAAGTGCTGGTATTAGGGCAATTTGTATAGGTGCAGCAGGTGCAGGTGTCGCATCTTTTGTTAATAATACTCCCTTTTCACTTTATATAGGTTTTAAATCTGACATTCCAACTTTTGTTGTAACACCATCTGCAGGTGCTGGAACAACTGGTAATGTGGGAATTTCGACTACAATCCCTGAAGATAAATTACAAATTGGAAATGGTATAACAAAAGTAGTAATGGGTTCTGCTTACGGTGTTGCTACCGGGTATGGAACAAGTTATATTGGCTTTAATGCTTCACGACAACAAGTAACAGGAACGTGGTCTGCCGCTACTGATGGGGCACATAATGGTGGTTCAATAATCTATTCGAATATTGGTGGTGATATGCTCTTTTCCACAATACCAAATACTGGTGCAACTAATCAAACAGGTATTCCAGATGCTACGATTAATAATAACGTAAAATTTTTAATAACTAGCAATGGAAACGTTGGTATTGGATTAAACAACATTCCTGACCCTAACTATAAATTAACGGTTTGTGGAGCAATTCATTCCAAAAGGGTTGTGGTTAGTCTTGGATGGTGTGATTTTGTTTTTGCAAAAGACTATAAACTAAGAACGCTTGAAGAAACAGAAAAATATATTTTAGCAAATGGTTACTTACCTGAAATTCCTAGCGCAAAAAATGTAGAGACAAACGGAGCCGATTTAGGGGAGTTGGTGAGATTGCAAATGCAAAAAATTGAAGAGCTAACGTTATATTTAATTGAACAAAATAAAAAAATCGAGTTGTTAGAGAAAAAAGTGTATTTCAACAAATGATGATATCAATGAGAAAATTAACAATCATCACATTATTATTCTGCAATTATTCTATGTTTTGTCAAAATGATACGGCTCTGTATTATAATAAGATGTTAAGTAATAATAATTTTTCTATTGAATTGGGTGGCAAAGGGTTCTTGTATTCAATTGGATATGAACGAACAATTTTCAAATCAAAAAAAATTTTACTGACTGGGGGGATAAATTTAAATTATTATCCTCCATTTGCTAGTATAGCTGGCTTAGATGGGATAATGCTACCTATAGGGTTAAACGTGCATTTTGGAAAATTCTCTAACAAGTTCTCTCTTGGTGTAAATGCATCAAATTATTTCGCAAATAGTGCATATCTTACAATTAATAATGATTATCCTCTTTACCAATTATTTTTTGTCCCATCAATAGGGTACAGAAAATATTTCAAAAATGGTAATTCGCTCTCTTTTGTTTTTAGTCCTTTTTTTGGAACGAATCCTTGGTATGCTAACATTCCTTGGGGTGGTGTAAATTATAATATTA
>JAYVZC010000083.1:0-2120 GCA_043783695.1 Bacteroidota bacterium | reverse complement strand
CAACGATTTAATATTTGTTCGTATACTTGTGTGTATTTATCCCATTTCTCAGAGGATTTCACATCCTCCTCAGAATATTTCCATTTTTTTATAGGGTCAGTCAGTCTTTCTTGTATCCGCTTTTTCTGTTCATCTTCACTTATGTGTAAAAAGAATTTGAGAACAAGTGTTTTATTATCTAGTAAATGCTTTTCAAAAGTATTAATGAAATCATAACGCTGATCAATGAGTTGAGGAGAAAATGTTTTTTGAATTGTTGGAACCAATATGTCTTCGTAGTATGAGCGATTGAAAATCTGTATTCTTCCCTTTTCAGGAAGTTTTTGAAAAATACGCCACATATAATCATGTTCAAGCTCCGCATCATTTGGAGCTTTGAAAGATGTAGCATGAACTCCAAGTGGGTTGACGCGGGAAAAGACATGACGGATGGTGCTATCCTTACCGGAAGTGTCAATACCCTGAAATACGATCAATAAACTGTATGTATCGGATGCGTAAAGTAAATGTTGTATATCAAAAAACTCCTTTTGAAGTTTACCAAATTCACGATTACATACTGCTTTGTCTGTTTTTGCAGAAGCTTTGGTATTAATGTTATTAAGTTCTATTTTACGCATATGCTTGTTTGATTTAATAAATGCCTGTTATGTTGCTTCGGTGTAGGCTATTGCCAGAAATTACCAGTTTTAGTAAGTAAAAAATTTAATTTCAGATTTGCTCATTCTTAAATAAAAGTCAAGGTCCTTTTTTGTTTCCTTTGAAGAGTATACTAAATGGTCAAACCCTGTCCACAACAAAAACCATCCTCCCGGTTCCAGCAAGACAAGTAAAAAATGTGTATGGTATTTTTCCGGCTTCATAAAAGAGATATAACTTGCTATAACCATCACAATAATTCCAGTCAATATAAAAAGCAATCCTCTTGTTTTTGCTTTTCTGGCTTCAGATTCCAACTGCTGATGAACGCTTTTAAAATAGAAGTGTAATCTTTTAATAATCACTTTTTCTTGCTGTTCATTTTTTTTATTGGCCGGTAAAAGAAGCCTTAGCGACATTTTGTTTCCACTTTTGTTTCTGAAAATTTTTTTAGACTGAATAATAAAATCATCCGACAATGTTCTTTCAGTATATTCACTTGGATCAAAGTTGGAAAAAATATCATCGTAAGAGTTCAATAAAACACTTATTTCAGTAAGTTTAAGCACTGATTGCGTTGGCACTTCATTTAGTTCCTCTTGTATATGTTTATTAATTGAATCCATTATCAACCTATATTTTATTTTTGTTGTCAATATTATTCGCAAAACAATCTAAATTGTAAATAGTTGTTTCTGCAATATTTTTTAAAGCTGTGTCTGTTAAAAATGCCTGGTGGCCTGTTATTAAGACATTATTAAATGTCATCAATCGAGCAATCATATCATCTTGTAATAGTTCTTCCGAATGATCCTCGAAAAACAAACCGTGTTCTTCTTCATACACATCCATTCCAAAATATCCAATATGCCCTGTTTTAAGCGCATCAATTGCATCCTTCGTATTAACTAATGCTCCGCGACTAGTATTAATAAGCATTACGGCTCTTTTCATTTTTGATATACAGTTTTTATCAATCAAATGTTTTGTTTCAGATGTTAAAGGAATATGCAGGGTTATAATATCTGATTCCCTGTATAACGTTTCACGATCTACATAAACTACATCATACTTATTTTTTAGCTCATCATTTTCAAATTTGTCATGAGCAAGGATGTGACAGCCAAATCCATTCATTATTTTAGCAACCACACTACCTATTTTTCCTGTACCAATAATGCCTATTGTTTTACCATGCATATCAAAACCAACTAATCCATCCAATGAAAAATTTTGTTCCATCACCCTATTGTGAGCACGTATGAGTTTACGATTTAATGCGAGCATGAGCGCAACGGCGTGTTCTGCTATAGCATAAGGAGAGTAATCGGGAACACGAGCTGCTTTTACATTAAGCTTTTTAGCTTCTTCAAGATCTACATGGTTATATCCTGCTGAACGAAGTGCAAGAAATTTAATACCGGCTTTGCTTAAAATTTGAAGTACAGGAGCAGAAGCATCGTCGCTCACGAAAATAGAAA
>JAYVZC010000082.1:0-2124 GCA_043783695.1 Bacteroidota bacterium | reverse complement strand
CAACTGTTAGGAGAATAGCTTTAAAGGTTAATGGCTTATTGCCAGATTTTTTTTATTTCTTTTTTGGTTTATTATTAAATCTGTTGAAACGACATTATCTAATTATCTATGAGAATAGATAATTAGATGATGCGTAATAGCTCAAAGGCGATTAAGCCTTAATTAGAGAATTACAGAAAAAAAACAGATTTTAAATTTTAGGCGGTTGCCAAATGGAATAAGTAATTTCTGAAATTGAGTTTTCAGAATATAACCGTTTTTGAAACGGAGTTAAGTCAGCTTTGAAATGATGTAAAGATTCAGAAGGAAGTGTTATACCTCCACAGCAACTACACGTACATAATGGGGAGCATAAATCGGTAGAATGGTGATCTGCGTGTTCGCTTTGAAAATATGCACAGGAAACAGTTTTGCAATTCTTGGAAGATATTGCATTGTCAGCACACGTCTTAACAGACAGGCTTAAAAAATAAATTGCTAATATGAAACTTAGAATTTTCATTTGTTGCAAAGATACTATTTTTCGTAGAAAAATCAGCTTTTATAAAATTTTAACATCTCTTTACTGAGTTATAGAAATTTGAATAAAACAAAATGTGTTTTAATAACATTTTAAAAAGTCTACAACCAGATTAAAACATAAATTTATGAATATACAAGGAGCTTACGCATTACTGATGTAACAATTTTAATAATTGAAAGTGCTTCGTTCTGAAATAAGGTTTTATTATTTCAGTTACTTTTAGGATAAAATTATATTGTATTAGGTTTCTTCGGTGGCATTGGTCCTCGTTTAAAAATAACCAATCCATTTAAAAAATTACGAAGAAGTTGGTCGCCACAAGGTTTAAAGTTTTGATGATCAGGATTTCTGTAAAGTGCGTTGACTTCACTTTTAGTAATTTCAAAATCTACTAATTTCAAAATCTTTATTACGTCATCATCTTTTAGCTCAAGTGCTACACGTAATTTTTTTAGTATGTCGTTGTTGCTTAACATGGTATGTTTTTAGTTTTAAAAGATGATTTGGTTTTAAAGAGTAATTTTCTCATCCCCTGCCCCTTCAAAGGGGGACTAGCTCCGTTTTGTTAATTTAGTTTTTAGTTTTGATGGTTGTTATTTTCTTGCATCATGATTATCGTCATCCCCCTGCCCCCTTCAAAGGGGGACTTGCTTCGTAATAATGTTTTTTTGTTAGCTAGGGTTACTAAATTTTTAATAGTTTAATAATTCACCAATCGCTTTAGCGACTTTACTTGCATTCGGCAACATGGTTGTTTCTAAAATTGAATTCAACGGAATAGCCGGTAAATTTTCAGCTCCGATAACTTCTACTGGAGCATCTAAAAATTCAAAACATTTTTTTGAAATTCTTCCAGCCAATGCTTGAGGAAATCCATTGTTATAAGGCTCTTCGGTAAGTACAATACATTTACCATGTTTTTTTACAGAAGTTAAAATTGTTTCTTCATCCAAAGGATTCAATGTTCTTAAATCTACAATTTCTACTTGATCAGGAAAATCTTTCGAAGCATTTTTTGCCCAATAAACTCCCATTCCGTAAGTAATAATTGTGATAGAACCTTTTTCTTTGTTTGATTCTACTTCTTGAACCATTCTTGCTTTTCCGAAAGGAATAATATACTCTTCATCTGGTTCAATTGTTTTAGCATCTTCTGTCCCTTTTATTTTGCTCCAATACAAACCTTTGTGTTCAAGCATGATAACTGGATTCGGGTCATAGTAGGCTGCTTTCATCAATCCTTTTAAATCGGCACCCGTTGAAGGATAACAAATTTTTATTCCTCTGATATTTGTCAGAATACTTTCTACACTGGATGAGTGATATGGTCCGCCACTTCCGTAAGCACCAATCGGAACACGAATGATTGCACTTACTGGCCATTTACCATTTGATAAATAACAAGAGCGGCTTACTTCGGTAAACAATTGATTTAAGCCCGGCCAAATATAATCTGCAAACTGAACTTCCACAATTGGTTTGCAACCAACAGCACTCATGCCGACAGTACTTCCAATAATAAATGCTTCTTGAATAGGTGTGTTGAATACTCTATGATCTCCATAGGTTTGAGCCAATGTAGCGGCTTCACGAAAAACTCC
>JAYVZC010000081.1:0-2125 GCA_043783695.1 Bacteroidota bacterium | reverse complement strand
AAACGGGAAATTGCTCCCCACTACCACAGGAATTCTTTTTATTGGGAATCACAAAGCATTAAAAGAGTTACCTTATAATCAAATAAAGTACATCCGATATTATGAAGATGGAACTTATACGCCATTTGAATATAGCGGTAATTTGATTGAAATAGCCGATGCCTGCTTTCAGCAATTAAAATCAGAAACTAAAGTAAAGGAGTTTCACTTTGGTTTGTTTAGAGAATATATTGAAGATTATCCCGAAGTAGTGCTTCGTGAGTTATTAATTAATGCAATTGCACACCGTGATTATAGCCGACAACAAATTATTGAAATCAGAAAATATCCCAATTATTTAGAGTTTGAAAGTCCGGGGCATTTCCCGCAAGGAATTGATGAAACCAATTTTTTAAGAAAAACAAATCCCCGCAATCCTGGCATTATGGATGTGTTGAGAGAAATAAACTATGCAGAAAAAGCAGGCAGTGGATTTGATAAAATATTCACCGCACTATTATCTAAAGGCAAAAAATTACCAAACCCCATTCAAACCGAAAACTCCATTTTGTTACGCATAGAGGCTGATGTGTATTCTGAAAAATTGGTCGAATTGAGCTTGCTTTACAAGCAAACAACTAAAAAAGACATTGACTTAGAAAAGCTGATTGTGCTCAATCACATATACACAGGTCAAAAACTAACCTTTCAGCAGTTGGAGCAATTACCTTTTGTAAACAATTATCAGCTAAGAAAAATTTTGGTTGAGTTATTGGAAATAGAATTTATTGAAACTACCGGTAGAACTTCAGGATTGAAATACATTATTCATAAAACCAAATTAGCAAATATCGAAGATGAGAAAAACTATCTGAAACTGAAAAAACAAACCATATTTAAGATGAAGCAAACCATTTTAAAATATTTGGATGAATTTGATGAAATCAACAATTCTACAGCTCGAGAAATACTAAATCTAGCCTATGATGACATTTATAAAGTGTCTCGTATTTTAAAGCAATTGAGAGAGGACAACGAAATACAAATTTTGAGAAACGACAAAGGAATAACTTATTATGCTAAGAAAAATCAATAACATGCAACCGGTATTTATGCTGATAATCAAAAGATTGAGAATAAAACCGCTTGCGATACCGCTTGCGAAAAACCAAACTTCCATACACTTGTTTGTACAGTTTCGTTTGCGAATTCAAGCAGTTTTAAGGCATTTTGTTACGTCTGATTATTTGATTTTAAACAATTTAATAAACACCCGTTTGCAAAACCGTTTGCAGTTTTTCCAACTTAGCCCTTCGATTTGTTTGCAGGTTCAGGCGGTTTCGTTTACAGCTTGCAAAGAAAAAATTATAGTAAATCAACCTATTAACAAAACCTTCTTTGCAAAAAACTCAAATTAGAAATGGCAACAGAAACAAAAAATACCAAAGCGTTTTACAATACTGAAATTCCAGGGGATTGGGAAGCACCTGAGTTTGGAAACATTTTTTCTTTCTTGAAAACTTATTCTTTTTCTCGGGAACAATTATCATCTGAGCCCACAAATGATGGAATAAGGAATATACATTATGGAGACATTCATGCAACTTATGAAAATGAAATCCTTGACTTAGAAATTGAAAAAACAATTCCATACTTGAATGATGGTCTGATTAATCCAAAGAGATTTAAAGAAGAAAGTTTTCCTGCTTTAAAAGAAGGAGATTTGATTATTGCAGATGCATCAGAAGATTATGAAGGTGTTTGTGGTTGTGTTGAATTGAGAAATGTAAATAGTGTCAAAATTGTTGCAGGGTTACACACATTTGCAGCAAGGACATCAGATGAAATTGTCGCATTGGGTTATAGAACTTATTCTTTAAAACATGAGCAAGTTATTCGAGAGTTAAGAAGGATTGCTACTGGAACTTCTGTTTATGGAGTTTCAAAAACAAATCTTTCAAGAGTCAAAATCCCCCTTCCCACACTCCCCGAGCAACTCGCCATAGCCCAAGTGCTCAGCACTGCAGATGCCGCCATCCACACCACCGAAAAGCTCATAGCCCAAAAAGAACTCCGCAAAAAATGGCTCATGCAGCAATTGCTTACGGGGAAGAAAAGATTGAAGGGGTTTGGTGGGGAGTGGAAG
>JAYVZC010000080.1:0-12029 GCA_043783695.1 Bacteroidota bacterium | reverse complement strand
GATTTCATAACGGAATACCAACCGGAGCACTACTTTTAGTAAGTGACCAACCCATGATTTCGGAAGGAGTAAAAACTGCAGAAAGTGACAAGGTTGTTACACAAAATTATGTGGATGAACATTTAAAAATTGGTATCGATTCATTGAATGAGCTTATAAATAATGGTTTAACAGTAAAACATTTACGATTCGAATAAATGCAGATAACGAATCGTTACAAATATTACGAATTGAAAAGGAAACTGAATATTAGCAGGATCTATTCCCCTCTTGAGAGGGGCTAGAGGTGTGTTTTTCTTACACACAGACCTGCCTGCAGCAGGCAGGTTCGTAATCCCGATAGCTATCGGGACGTTTTTTTATTCGCTATCTGTACAAGCAGATTATTTATAATTTATAAAAGAAATACTTTTGGAGTACAACGAAATAATATCAGAATTAAAAAAGAAAACGTACCGTCCCATTTATTTTTTAATGGGGGAAGAGCCTTATTTTATTGATATGATTTCTGATTATATCGAAAATAATGTGCTGGACGAATCCGAAAAAGAATTCAATCAAACTGTTCTTTATGGTCGCGATGTTTCCTCAGCTGAAATAATTGGTGCTGCAAAACGCTTTCCGATGATGAGCGAACATCAAGTGGTAATTATCAAAGAAGCGCAGGACATAAAAGATTTAGTAAAAAAAGAGAAAGAAGACAAAAAGGAAAAGGATAAAGCAAAAACTCCTTTTGAAGCTTACCTCGAAAACCCTTTACCATCAACTATTTTAGTGTTTTGTTATAAATACAAAAGCATTGATAAACGAACGGCACTTGCAAAATTGATTCAAAAAAAAACAGCTCTGTTCGAGTCAAAAAAACTATACGACAATCAAGTTGCTGATTGGATTAACAATTATTTGAAATCAAAGGATTTTACCATCAACCAACGTGCTGCCGGATTATTGAGTGAATACCTTGGAACCAGCTTGAGTAAAATTACCAATGAGTTGGATAAATTAATGATTAATTTACCGACTAAGTCGGAAATAACAACAGAACATATTCAAACAAATATTGGAATCAGTAAAGATTATAATGTGTTTGAATTACATTCCGCCCTCGGAAAAAAAGAAGTTTTAAAAGCAAATCGCATCATCAATTATTTTAATGCGAACCCAAAAGAAAACCCAATGGTATTGATCGTTGCGTCCCTCTATGGATATTTTTGTAAAATACTTATATATCAATTTTTATCGGATAAAAAAACAGCCGCTTCTGCTATGGGAGTCAGTCCATTTTTTATAAAAGATTATGAAGTTGGTGCTAAAAATTATTCTACTGTAAAACTAAGATCCATTTTCGGTTTCTTACGTGAATATGATATGAAATCAAAAGGAGTTGACAGAGGCTTAGCAACAGAAGGAGAATTGTTGAAAGAATTAGTTTTTAAAATCATGCACTAAATACAGATAACGAATCTTTTCGAATATTTCGAACCTGCCTGCCGCAGGCAAGTCTGTGTTTTAAAATATATTGTTTTATTTTTTTAGGCGACAATATTCGCAACATTCGTTTTTTATTAGTTATCCGTACTCTATGAATTATTGGCTAGTTAAATCCGAACCCTTCAAATACAGCTGGGAAAAATTCTTAAAAGATAAAAAAGCTGTTTGGGATGGCGTAAGAAATTATGCTGCACGAAACAATATGCGTGCAATGAAAAAAGGTGATTTAGTTTTCTTTTATCATAGCAACGAAGGATTAAATATTGTTGGAATTGCCAAAGTTGTGAAAGAAGCATATCAAGATCCAACCACCGATGATACCGCCTGGAGCGTTGTAGAAATTGTCCCCTTCAAAACATTAAAACGTCCTGTTTCTTTAGCCGAAATAAAAGCGGATAAGCAATTAGAAGGAATTCAACTTGTGCGTTTAAGCAGATTGTCTGTTGCAGCAATAAAAGCAGAAGAGTTTGACCGAATATTAGCTTTGTCGGAGACGAAGTAGGTGAATTTTTTTGAAAATATTTTTATTATTTGGATGTTTTTGAAATAGGCTTAATAAAGTAAAATCAAGTCTAAAAAAAGTTTCAAAAAAACTCGATTTTTTTTATTTGCATCTCATCAGCTTCGCCATATAAAATCCATCAAAGCCTTCGCTTGGCAATATTTTTTTGTCTTCAATAAATTCAAAATTTTTATTCTTTTCTAAAAATAGTTCTATCTGTTTTTGATTTTCACTAGGTAAAATGCTGCAAGTAGCATAAATCATAACGCCACCCGGTTTAAGCATTTGAGAATAATCAGTAATGATCTTGTGTTGAATTGTTCTTACCTTATCTAAAAAATCCAAACTCAACTTCCATTTCGCATCCGGATTTCTTTTAAGTACACCTAATCCGGAGCAAGGAACATCCAATAATAATCTATCAGCAGTATTTTTTAATTTATTAATTGCTATTTCGTTTATTAATTGAGTTTGAATAATATTAACTCCCCCTCTATCCGCACGTTTTTTTAATTCAAGCAATTTTCGTTCTTCCACATCCATTGAAATTATTTTGCCTTTGTTATGAAGCATTGCAGCAATATGTAAAGATTTCCCCCCCGCTCCAGCACAAGCATCTATCACTGTCATGCCTTCTTTCAAATCCAAAAAAGGCGCTATCAATTGTGAAGAAGCATCTTGAATTTCAAATAAACCTTGTTTGTATTCCGTTATTTGTTGAAGACTCTGACGTTTGTTTAATATCAAGGCATCGTTGTAATCACCAATAATTGTTGTTTCAATAGCTTGTTCTTCTAATAATTTATGCAATTGAACACGATTTGTTTTCAAAGTATTCACTCTTAAAACAACTTTCGCTTCTTTGTTTAACTCATGCAATTCTTTTTCCCAAACACTTTCTCCCAACTCTTTACTACCTAATTCATCCAACCAATCTGGAATGGATTCACGGTATCTTCTGATTTGTTTTACTTTTTCGGCATTTTCTAAAATGTGATTCTTATCAATACCTTTAAACTCTTCCCAATCTGGCAATTCCACTTCCTTTAAAATTTGCCAGGTAGCAAAAAGCTTATAATAATACGCTGAATCAGTTCCCTCTCCAACTAAAAAATGACTACCGCTTCCATTCTCCTTTGGAGAAGGTAATCGAGGGTCGGATGAGGTGGAGAGGGTTAGAGTGAGGGTTCGCCACCAACGTACCATTTCGTAGGTTGTTTCAGCTATAAACCTTCTATCACGGGAACCCCAGCGCGAATTTTGTTTCAACACCTGCTCCACAGCCTTATCGGCATAAACACCTTGTACAAAAATTTGCTGAAGGGTTTCTATTACGGCTTGTACAAGACTTTTATGGAGTTTCATTTTATTAACAAAGTAATTGTGTAAAAATACGCAATAGGGATAAGATTTAGCTTATTTATACTCATCAAAAAATAGTATTTTTGGTACCATGAAATAGCCATGCGCAAAAACATTAAAGCAAATGCATGGTGTATTCCATGTGGCAAATAAAAAACAGTTAAGAAACACATGAATTTCTCCTCCAAACTAATCGAAGAAGCTGTAAATGAATTTGCTAAATTACCCGGTGTGGGTAAGCGTACGGCTTTGCGGTTTGTTTTGCATTTAATGAAACAAGATGCTACTGAAGTAAATAAATTTGGTGGAGCATTCATTAAACTTCGTAATGAATTACGCTACTGCGAAAAATGTCACAATGTATCCGACAAACCTTTGTGTGAAGTATGTGTAAGTCCGCATAGAGACAACAGTTTAGTTTGTGTTGTGGAAGACATCCGCGATGTGATGGCAATTGAAAACACTCAACAATATCGTGGTGTTTATCACGTTTTAGGAGGCATCATTTCTCCAATGGATGGAATTGGTCCGAGTGATTTAAATATAGAAACACTAGTTAAAAAAGCTGATACAGGAGAAATAACAGAAGTGATTATGGCTTTGAGTACAACGATGGAAGGCGATACTACCAATTTTTATATCTATAAACGACTGAAGGAATTCAACCTAACTGTTTCTACTATTGCCCGTGGAATTTCCATTGGTGATGAGCTGGAATATGCCGATGAGGTTACTCTTGGTCGTTCTATTGTTAATCGTACTCTTTACGAAAATTCTCTTATCATAAGATGAAGTTAACGGTAATCATTGTTAACTATAACGTTCAACATTTTCTTGAACAGTGTTTGCATTCTGTTAGAAAAGCTTCTAAGAATGTATCTACCGAAATTTTCGTAGTCGATAATAACTCCGTAGATGGCTCTGTGAACATGGTTAAGGAAAAATTTCCTGAAGCGCAGCTCATCGAGAATAAAAAAAACACCGGATTTTCTTTTGCAAATAATCAAGCTATGCGAATTGCAAAAGGGGAATACATCTTATTACTAAATCCTGATACTGTTGTTGAAGAAGATACTTTTGAAAAAGTAATAGCCTTTATGGATTCGCACACCAATGCTGGTGGATTAGGCGTGAAGATGCTGGATGGAAAAGGAAATTTTTTACCGGAATCAAAACGCGGACTCCCGACTCCGGCAGTTGCATTTTATAAAATAGTTGGACTCTCCCGTTTGTTTCCAAGATCAAAAACACTTGGCAGATATCATCTTGGGTTTTTAGATAAAGATAAAACCAATGAAGTGGATATTCTTTCCGGAGCATTTATGCTAATGCGAAAATCTATTTTAGATAAAGTCGGTTTGCTCGATGAAACATTTTTTATGTATGGAGAAGACATTGATCTTTCGTATAGAATTATTTTAGGTGGTTATAAAAATTATTACTTCCCTGAAACCCGTATTATTCATTACAAAGGAGAAAGCACAAAAAAAAGCAGTGTCAATTATGTTTTTGTTTTTTACAAAGCCATGGTAATTTTTGCGAACAAACATTTTTCTCAAAGCAATGCTAAACTTTTTTCTTTCCTCATTAACATCGCCATTTATTTAAGAGCAGGTGCTGCACTTTTTATTCGTTTCCTAAAATCAATTGCTGTTCCGGTATTCGATTTTGGCTTAATGATGGCCGGATTAATTTTGATAAAAGATTATTACGAAAAAAATATAAAATTCATTGAAGGAGGTTCTTATTCCAATGCATTGACATCCATTGCCTTTCCTGTATACATTCTTATTTGGATGTTTACAGTTTATTTGAGTGGCGGATATGATAAACCTATTCGTTTGTTTAGAATCATTCGAGGAATTTTAGTTGGGACCGGAATTATTTTAATTGGTTACTCTTTATTGCCTGAAGCATACCGTTTTTCAAGAGCCTTAATTATTTTTGGAATGGGTTGGGTAGTTTTATCTTATTTAATTTCCCGATTGACTTTTCACTTTTTAGGATTCAAGTCGTTTAACTTAAATCCAGATCAAACAAAACGTATAGCTATCATAGGTCAGCAAGAAGAGTTTGAACGTGTGAGCGGATTGCTTAAACAAACCAATATCAATACCGGATTTTTAGTTTTTATAAGTGCGGATGATAAAGCAAACAATCATGCAGATTATGTGGGTAGCATCAATCAAATTGAAGAAGCAATTGAAATTTATAAGATAAATGAAGTTATTTTTTGCTCCCGCGATATTTCAGCTCAGGGAATTATAGATTATATGCACACTTTGGTTTCTGCCGATGTAGATTTTAAAATTGCACCACCGGAAAGTTTGTCCATAATAGGAAGCAATTCGATTGATACAGCAGGCGATTTATATATTATTGATGTCAACTCTATAGGTAAGCCAAAAAATAAAAGAAACAAACGTTTGTTCGATGTTTTATCAAGTGGTTTGTTTATTATTCTTTCACCTCTTCTAATTTTTGTTCAGAAAAACAAAATTGGATTTCTAAAAAATATTTTTTCTGTCTTATTCGGGTTCAAATCATGGGTTGGATATGGTAGCGAAAAACACGAGCATTTACCAAAATTAAGAACATCGGTACTGTCTCCTTCTGATGCAATAAAAAACAATATCACTATTAATGCAGATACAAGAAATCGTTTGCACTTGGCTTATTCAAAGGATTACAAAATTGATAACGATTTGAATATTGTTTGGAAGGGAATTAAGAAGTTAGGGACATGAATGGAACGCAGATAAGGTAGATTTTACTAATTTTATCGATTTTTTTTGATTTCTAAAAGCTTTAATTCTAATGAAATTTTTCTTTTTTTCTTTTGATACTTTCATAGTTCACTTCTAGGAATAACTGAACAATTTTTATTTAGTTTGAGTGATAAAACAGAATAAGAGAAAAGTCAATTACACAAAGTGGTGGTTACAAAATAACTACCCTCTATTATGAAATAGAGGATTTAATAGTATGTGGTGCAACAGCATTGATAATAAGTGAATTGAATACTGTCATTGCACAATCGGAAATTACTTTTTCTTAAAATCGGTCATGATATTATCATAACACAAATAATAGTTTCCTTTAGAAAGGTTTGCTATCTCTAACTTATTGCCGAATCCTCGCTTTATAACATTTCCGTATTCATCAAAAACTTCATACATGGTTTCTGCAGAAAATTCAATTTCATTTCCACTCTTTCCCATCATATAAGTTGGTTGTCCGGTAGCGGAAACAAAAGTTACATTAGAAGATACTTTAGAAATATCGCCATATCCTACTTGCTTAACACGAAATTTATTTTCACCGGAATGTGACGAAACTTTAAAAGAGTATGAATTGTCTTCCATTGATCCATTTCCTTTTACTTCTCCAACAGGAATCCATTTGTTCCAACGAAATTGCTCTACAATATATGGCAATGATCCCATCTCTTTTTTTGTTGACCAATTTAAAATTCCGTTTTTATCTATATTGATATTAATAACTTCAAAAGTTGCTTTTGGCTCTAATGCTTCCGGATTTAATACTTTTGGGCTACAATCGTCTTTGTGTCTAATTTCAACAATAACAGGTGTTCCTGGTTTGATAGAAAATGCCGGGAAATCAATTTCAAATGCAGATGAGTTTACTTCGTCTGTAGAAACTTTACCATTTATAATAACTTCATAAGTACAAAATCCTACACCATTTCCGGCATAACCATTTTGAACGTATAAATTTTTGTCTTGGTATTTTCCTTCCACTACAATACTTCCAGCAAAAGCATTGCTAAATGAAATTAAAATTAATGATGTTAAAAAGAGTAGTTTTTTCATCTTAAATTTATAGTTGTCAATTCGTCTACAAATATATAGAATTTATCGATGAGAAATCCTATTATAAAGGAATAAAAATTCATTAATAAAAAATCAAAATTTTATTAGTGAATTGAAAATCAACAAGTTGTGTGTTTGTGTTGAGTGTTTATGGAACTAAAAAATGTTTTAGTTTAACCAATCCATATAATGCAAAAAAGATAAAAAGTGCAAAAACTAAAACTTTGTAGCTTCCTTTAAATAAAATTTTATTATTTCCTTTATCCTTTCGATATGCTAATGTTATAAGAATTACAAACACAACAAAAAAGATTAAAGCAAAAATTAATTGTCCTTTGGAAAACATAATTTATATAATTTCAAAAACTGTATCAAATGTACTAATAAATAACATTGTGATAGAAAAGAAAAAAATAATTAATTGTTTATTTGGATTAAATTTGCTGAAAATTTATTTCAATGTAATGAATAGGCTTAAAACATTTATAGTACTCGGATTTGTATGTTTTGCCTCTCAAATAAATGCAGGTAAAATCCCCAAAGCTTATCAAGCATTAAAAATTTACAATTATTTTGAAGCCAAACAATTGTTTGAGAAATCCTTGAAAAAAGAGATTTCACCTGCTGCATTTGGATTGGGTATTATTTATTTCAGAACCGATAATCCGTTTTCAAATATTGATAGTGCCTATAAATACATTATTGTTTCTGAAAAAAACTTTCTAACAGTGTCCCCCAAAAACAAACTTGCCTATTTGCCTTTTGGTTTTTCACTTTCATCAATCGATTCTTTAAGGAATAAAATCCATGAAAAAGCATTTGAGTTTTATAAAAATCAAAATACACTTTTTGCTTTAGATAAATTTATTTCAATATATGTGACTGCGCCCGAATGTTTTGAAGCTATTGAATTAAGAAATAATTTGGTTTATAAGGAAACAAGAGAGGCAGATACTTACCAAGCTTACGAAGAATTTATAAAAAAATATCCTTTTGCAAATGAAATTAAAGATGCGAAAGAACGATATTACCTAACAAAATTCAAATCACTTACAAAAAATAACACGATAGAGGAGTTCCAGAAATTTTTAATGGAGCAACCAAATAGTCCTTTTGCCGATGAAGCAAAAAATAAAATCTATTCATTATCAACACTCAATGGAACAATAAATGAATACCATTCTTTTATAAAAAAATATCCTGACAATCCCAATGTGGAATATGCTTGGTTAACGCTCTATACAATTTATACAGCAAAATATGATTTGAAATCGTTAGTCGATTTTAAAATAGAGTTTCCTGATTTCCCGTTTCGAGATATATTGTATTCGGATATTGAATTATGTAATAAAACTTTATTCCCTGTTCGTGAAAATGGTAAATGGGGATTTGTTGATAGTACAGGGTTTTCAGTGATTCCCTGTATTTATGAATGGGTAGAAAATTTTTCGGAAGGATTAGCCGAGTGTGGTTTGAATAATAAATCGGGATTCATTAACAAGAATGGAAAGTTGATTATTCCATTTATTTATGATCAAGTAGAGTCTTTTAAAAATGGATATTCTGTTATACAGATAAATGAAAAATCGGGATTGATAAATAAGTTGGGAAAACGAATTCTTGCTTGTGATTATGATGAAATTTCAGAATTTTCGGAAGGATTAGCTTCTGTTTCAAAAGGTGATAAGTTTGGTTATGTAAATGAACAAGGACATTTAATGATTCCTATAAATTATACAAAGGCATTTGATTTCCACGAAGGGCTTGCTGCTGTTGAGTTGGGTGGACAAAGTGGCTATATTAACAAAAAAGGAGAAGTTGTAATAGGATTTAAGTTTGATTGGGTAGACAATTTTAAAAATGGATTAGCGAAAGTAAAGTCACTAAAAAAAATGGGCTTAATTAATCAAAATGGTGAATTAATTATTCCATGCGAATACGATTTAATTGGAGATTTTAAAGAAGGTGCTATGATGGTAATGAAAGATCAGAAATATGGATTTGCGGATAATACGGGAAAATTAATTATTCCTATTGAATTTGATTACAGTGGAAATTTTTGGTTGCCACTCGAATTTAAAAATGGATTAACTGTTGGAGAAAAAAACAAAAAACAAGGCTTGATAGATAAATCTGGAAAGTATGTAACAGCAAAAGATTTCGATCGAATAGAGCCGTTTAGTGATGGCTTGGCACCCGTTATGAAAAAAGATAAATGGGGGTTTGTAGATGCAAAAATGAAATTGCAAGTACCCTATGTTTACCAATCGGTACGACAATTTGATGATTGTGTTGCGAGTGTTGTAAAAAATAATAAAGTTGGATTCATAAATAGAACAGGAAAAGTGCTAGTGGATTTTTTATACGATGAGTCGGACGATTATGCCCACTTTGGAAATGGTTTATGCGTGGTAATGCTAGATGATAAAATGGGTTTTGTTGATTTGTCGGGAAAAATAATTATTCCCTGTGATATAGACGTTATCAATATTGCAAGTACTTCTATTTTAAAGTTTGAGAAAAATTCCAAAATGGCATATTACAATTTGTCGACAAGAAATTATATTTGGAAAGAAGCAGGATATTAAGTTATAATCTAATTTTTTGCCCAAGTCTTAATGTGCTGGTAGCTTTAATTCCATTTTTTTGGCAAAGCACTTTCGTTGTTGTACCATATTTTTTAGCAATTCCAGATAAAGTATCTCCTTTCTTAACAACGTATACTTTTTTACCTTTTGAGCTAGCGAACGTTTTAGCAGCAGCCTTTTTTGCCTCTGCGACATATCCAAATGTTTCTTTACTTATACAAAGCGAACTTGTAAGAAGTTTTTGATTATCAAAAGAAATAATTTCGGTAGGATTGATTGGTTGTCCTAAATATCTAATTTCGAAATGCAAATGACTTCCGTGTGACCTACTTCCAGTATTTCCACCTAATCCTATTTTGTCTCCGGCAAAAACTTCCTGCCCAACCGTTACATTGACTTTTGATAAATGTGCATAGTAAGTTTCTAGTCCATTGCTATGGCGGATAACAATTACGTTTCCATAGGTTTTACTCTTTTTTGCAATTCTTACTTTCCCATCAAATGCCGCACTCACTGCATCGCCTGTTTCAAGATCTATATCTACACCATAATGAAAACGTCTTTTTCTTGGACCAAATTTAGAAGTGACTTTTCCATCAAAAGGATGAACATAGCCACAACTATTTTCATCATATAGTGGAAGTTCTGTAACGCTATCTTTTAATGATGCAATATCAAATTTTATAGAATGAATGTTTGTTGTATCCCAACCACAATAAAGGTCATAGGCTGGAAAAGAAATTAATGAATCGTTATAGTCCATCATTTCTTCTTCATCCATTGTGAAAGGAACAGTGTCTTTAGGAATAGTATTAACAGTCGTTTGAGACGAAAGCGTAGCAAAAGAAAATTGAATAGAAAAAATAAATAATGTTAAGGAAAATCGTTTCATATAATAAATAAAAATTACCACAATGAATTTAATTTGTGCTAATAATCTTATTACATAAATGCTTTTAGATTAGAACCACAGCCATTGTGTTCATTTGTAAAACAAGAAAATTGTGTACTATCAGTATCCATTTTGTTTTTAAGGATATACAAATATGTGCATTTTTTTGAATTATGCAAGTGTTAATTAATGTTAAGCACTTGCATTTTATAAAAAGTATAGAATTATTTTTTTGAAATGGTATTAAAACGGTCGTCTGTTAAGGTTTTTAAGAATTCAAGAAGATCTGATTTTTCATCTTTCGATAATTCCAAAGGCTTTAATAAAAGTGAATCAGAATTAAGGCTGCCTTTCACAAATGCTGTTGGTGTGTCATAATAATCGATTACTTCGGCAAGTGTTTTAAACATGCCATTATGCATATAAGGTCCGGTAATGGCGATGTTCCTTAATCCCGGTACTTTAAATTTTCCAATATCTGTACTGTCTTTTGTAAAATCAAATCTTCCCATATCATTTAATTCTTTTGCATTATACAAGCCAATATTTTTAAACTGATCGCCAGTAAAATCAGGACCAAAGTGACAATCAAAACATTTTCCTTTGATGTTGAATATTTTTTGTCCGCGTTTTGCAGCTTCGTTTATAGCAGTTTCATCTCCTTTCATAAACCTGTCGAAAGGCGTGTTTCCTGTTTCCAACGTACGTTCAAAAGATGAAATGGCATCAAGTAGATTGTTTCTGTTTACTACTTCTTTGTATATATTTTTAAAATAAGTATTGTAATTTTTATCTGCATTTAATTTTCTTATGGCTTCAGCAATTGGTAAGTTCATTTCAACCGGATTTTCAATTGGCCCTGCTGCTTGCTCTTCCAGTGATTCTGCTCTTCCATCATGAAAGAAAAAACTTCTAGCACTAAGATTCATTGCACTGGGAGTGTTACGTTTCCCCAATTTTCCATCAACTCCTTTGCTAACAGCAGAAGTATCAGCAAAAGCATAGTCTGGAATATGACAAGATGCACAACTAATTTGATTATTTTGTGATAAAATAGGGTCAGAAAAAAGCAATGCACCCAATTCTTCTTTTGTTGTTGGCACTGTTTTTATCTCCTTTGTTTCGAATCGATTACAGGCTATAATAACTATGGAAATAATACTAAAATATAAAAAATAAGAAACTTTCATTGATACTAATTTTGGTAAATGTAGCTGACATTTTTTAAATAAAAAGCAATTCAGAGCGATTTAAAATGATTACAAATAATCTTAATGTTATATTTGTGATATATATAAACAATAAAAAATTGATTTGAATGAAAACAGCAGAAATAGTAACAGGAAAAGGAACAATGAAAG
>JAYVZC010000079.1:0-5157 GCA_043783695.1 Bacteroidota bacterium | reverse complement strand
TGCAATGCCCATTGTAATAAAGGTCATGAGGAAGATGGCCGTGAATTTGGATACACCAAACTCTCTTACCATAATTCTAATAGGCTCTGTTATAATGTGTTCTACCAGTTTGGTAATCTTTTTCCAGGCACCACCACCTTTTATTACATAATCGTTGGCACCTGCTCTAAACGTTTCAACAGCTAGTCCCATGTCTTCATTTGAGGACAGCATAATTACTTCGGTTTTAGGGTTAATGGCCTTGATGGATTTTAAAACTTCCAAACCATTTTGTCCTTCCATATAGTAATCGAGAATTACTATTTGAGTGTCTTTATCAATCTTTTCTAAACAGCTTTCTCCATTATTAAAGGTTGATATATTTATTCCTACTCCGAATCTGTTTTGCAGATACTGTTTAAGTGTTGATACCATTAAGTTATTGTCATCAACAATAAATAGATTCATTCCTTGAGTTTCCATTTGATGGCTCCTTTTTTTTTAATAATGATTTACTAATATTTATAGAGCAAAGTAGAGGATATTATAACTTCAAATTGTTACAGAGTTTTGGAGAAAAGTTACATAGTTCACATATTATTGGGAATCTACTCCGGAATTTGAGTTTTTCTTCTGATTTTCAAGTTTCCCTTAAATAATACCGAATCGGTTTCTGTAATATGAGTCCAATAATTGCTTTGCAATTTTGCACTACAACAGCCACTCCCTGCCTGCCGGCAGGCAGGTCTCGGCATTACCCATTGTAAATTACAAAATGTCCTTTGGGCTCCTATTTTATAATAATTGGTATAACGTATTCATTCAAGTATTGCTGAAGTAGTTAAAGAAATTAATCTTTTTGAAGATTAGCATAATTAATTTCGTTTGCGATTTACTACGAAATATGTAGTAAATCGCAAACGAAAAATTGCTTTATAAATTTAGCAAAAGCGTTTTACCTATAACTGCTATTTGCTTAGGTTTTACTCTCGTTTTTTTTGCGTATTTCGGCCAATTAGCAACCACAATTTTTATTTTTTCTATAATAGCATTCCCTTGTTTTACACCCATTTCTTTTCCAACTTTCAAAAGATCAGCTTTTGTTATGCCCCTTGTTTTACCATTGATAGACAAATTATGTTGACTCACCCATTTGCTGCTTGGGTCATAGGAATAAGTTAAATCATAAGCTGGTGCTAATTTCCATTTTCCTGTTTTATCCATAATGAACGAAATGTTTTTTGTATGGTCATCTAAATTTCTTGCAATAACATTAAATACCATTCGTCTGTAAAATTGTTCATTTGCTTGTGCTGAAAGCTTCAGTTTTCGTATCGTTTGAAATACTTGTTCATAAGCATAAGAACCCACCAATGAAAAATCAAAGTGTTGCATTGCACATACAGTTTGCACATGCATTTTTTCTTTTCCTCTTACACGGTCAAAACGCTTGGTCATAAAATGTGCACGGCCACCTTCTTCCAGTAAACGCGATTCACTTATTTCTATTCCACAATCCAAAGCCATGTAATAATAAGCTAATTCAATTCGTCCGTATCCTGCAGGATCCCCAAGCGCTTTATTACTTACTCCATCAAACTTTAATAGCCAGTGATCAAATCCTTTGGGAGCTGCTACCTGACCAGAACGCACTTCCCCTGTTTTTTCATTGTATGCAATAATAGCTTTTGCTCTTGCCCCACCTGCTGAAGAACCAACTCTGATAATATCTTCTAATCCTTTTTTTACATGCTTTTTTATATTAGCGGTAAATGCTGTTCGCTGTCCCAAAATTTGCTCTGCCATTTGCACCAAACTTTTTATTTCAATAGTAACAGCCGTTTCCTTAGCAGGATTTGATGATGGTTCAAATTCCAAAGCACCCATACCTCGTTTTCCCATATAACACAAACGCTCAACAGGATTCATGCTTTCCGGTTTTTTTCCATTTGCAGCAAGCCATGCGTTTAACAAAGTAGTTCCATACTTATCCGGCAAAGCATCTGATAATAAACCTGGCAATCCATTAAAAGTATCCTTACTCAGGCGTGGAAATTCGAAAATAGCATCGCTGCGTTTAACTTCGGCCAATGGCATCATTAAAGGAGATAAATCCCAATTATTTTTTATAAATAAAGGGTCAAACTGGAAACGCCCAAACTGTTTCTTTTCATCCCATTGGGCAACTCCAACACGTTGATTCCATATTCTTACAGTCGCTGTTAGCATTATTTTTTATTTTTAGATTTAGTTAAAAGCAACAATCGTTTATTTTTTTTACTTGTTGTTGGAGAAGCGCGCTTACGTTTCTTTGCTTCAATTTTAGCCATTTCCAAAGGGCTTATAGTTGTTGAAACTTCAAATGCTTCCAAAAGTTCTAGTTCCTCTAATGCTCTTAAAAGTTCTATAAATGCAGTAAGAGAACCCCGTTCACCTTTTTCAAATTGACTCAGGGTTACACGATGTACCCCAGCTTTAATAGCGAGATCACTTTGAGTATAATTTTTCTTTAACCTTGTTTCTTTTATAAAAGAACCAAGTTCTCTGATGATAGCACCATCACTCATACTATACCAGTCTTTTATGTTGTAATTGTTTGACATTATATGCATTTTAGTGGTTTAATGTAGCACTTATACGACAAACATAAGCATTATTTTAATACAATAAATAAGCGTGTAGCGTTTGTGCTATATTAAGGTCATTTTGTGGCTACAATGATGCGCTTATACGACAATTTAGTGCTGTTTTAATTACAAGGGTACGCCCTGTTAAAGATTACGGTGGCGGTGTAATACCGAAAGCATATATGTAACCTGCCGGCCGGCCGGCATCGGCATTAACCATTGTAAATTACAAAATGTCCTTTGACTCCTATTTTAAAATAACAATTGGTATAATTTTGTTAATCGACCGGTCACACGATTATCTGATGCTGTCATTAACATGGTGCGAATTGCATCACGCACTAATTTCCCGGAACCTGCAGAGCAAATAAATAGGTAGTCTTTTCATTACAATAATTGTACTAAAGCTATTTGCTAATTTTCTTACATCGAAAACGTAACTCCTACAGTGAATGGATAAACTTGTGGTCCTTTATCTTTTTTGAATAATCTATTCAATCCATAATTTGCAAAAATAGTTACATCTTTAAATCCGATTCGGGCAACAGCACTGTAACGGAATGGCTCAAGATTATAATCATCGTGATTTTTGATTTTATAGCTTTTGTTATTTATTTCATATTTTTGTTTTGTAACAGCATTTATTCGGTAAGCGAATTCCGCTCCAACTCCAATATGAAAATTTTTATTTGGATTTTTGCTGGTGTTGAATTCTAACATTAAAGGAATTTTAATATAAGTTACATTCAGTTTATTCTTTTTGTAATCAATCGAATCTTTGAAGGCGGATAAATATGCAGTATTTCCGTTTAACGTAATGTTATTTTGAAAAGCATAGTGATTGAAATCAAAACCAAATCCGGTTACAATGTTCACATAGTTTTTGTAGATGTGAAAATCTTTTTCAAAAAGATTTAATCCCAATTGCAATGATTTTGCATAATCTAATTCCAAAAAAATTGCACTCGCTGGAAGGTTGATGTTGTTTTTATAATCCATCAATCCATTTACTCCAATCTCGAATCCTGCCCAGTGTTCAAATTTTTCATTGTAATTTTTGGTAGAATCTTTTTTAGAAATTTTATCATTGTGATCATCTTTGTCTTCACCAATAATCATGTAATTTTTACCGCCTAATTTAATTTTAGTTGTGTCGCTACTAGCTGTTTCATCTCCATTACCGCTTTTGCTTTCACGAACAGAACCTGCACCGGTAATGTTCACATTGCGATCAACAGGATTTCCTTTGTAAATAATATCACCGGCACCTGAAACATCTGCGGTTAAACTTTGAATGGCGTTTACTTTTGCATCACCTGCTCCAGAAACTTTAACTATAATTTTTGTGGCTTCTAAACTAGAAGCTTTTAAATCACCAGCTCCGGAAACTGTTGCATCTAATGTTTGTGTTGTTCCTTTTAAAGTAAGATCACCGGCACCGCTGACATCGGTTTTAATATCGTTAGCTTTAATATCTATATGGATATCACCTGCACCATTTGTTGTGATAGTTAATTTATCACAGATCAATTGGTTTTCACTTTTTATATCAGATGCTCCCGAAAGGTCAATGCTTGATAGCGATTTTACTGAAATAGATATACTGATATCAGCACCGTCTTTAATATTTCCTTCAGTAGAAATAATTAAAATACCATCTTTTACTTCCGTCTTAATTTGTGCTTGTGTGCTTTCCTGAGCTGTTACCTTTACACTGTTTACATCACTTTGAGTGATATTGATGTTATAAGCATCCCCGACTTTAATTCCTGTAAAGTCGCCAACCGCTCTTGTTTGTTGAGCATTTGTTGTGAAGTAGAAAAAGCTACTTAGTAGTACTAATCCAAGAATTTTTGTTTTTATAGTGTTCATATTTTGTTTTTTTTAGTTTAAAATTTTTGTAATATAACTTTTGTTTGTTTTTGAATGGGACGATGTGGCAGACGATAAGTTACAGTGTAAGATAATTTTTTTGTATTTACTGTTAAATCGAAGCAATAACCAAAGAAATTATAGCTGGAGGTAAAAAAGATAAACCCACTCTTAATTCCGGTTGTTTCATTTTCTCGATTTTATGCTATATCACTACTTATTCAGAAAAAGTTACCTTTTTACATTTAATTATTTTACCTCATAATACAAACTATTTACCGTTTCAAAGCAACTTTTTCAAGTTATATAGCATCTTCGTATTATTAACAGTGTTTTGTGTATTAAGAATTTCTTTCAATTTTTATATTTAAACTATTTGTGTCATATTTGTAAGGAAATTGATTATGAAGAATTTGAAAAAACATATACTCCTAACAGTTGTTTTATTATTAGCTGGTTCAACATACGCAACCAATGTGTATTGGGTTGGTGGAACAGGCAACTGGAACGACCACAAACACTGGTCATTAACGAGTGGAGGAGTAGCAGGAAATAATATTCCAACAGCAATAGATGATGTTTTCTTTGATCAAAATTCCTTTTCATCCGACAAACAAACCGTAAAACTTACAACAGATGGACTTTGTCATAGCATCGATTGGAGTGGAATAGATGACAA
>JAYVZC010000078.1:0-5158 GCA_043783695.1 Bacteroidota bacterium | reverse complement strand
CGGTGATTAACCTAAACAACTACAATCAATAGCTTAAGAGTAAAACCTAATCTTATATACGTATAAAATATATTATTTATGATGACAGTAGAAGAGTTTACCAAAAGTTTGGAAGTTGAATTCGAAGAAGTGCAACCGGGAACTATTACACCCGAAACAACTTACAGAAACATAAAAGGATGGAGTAGCATGCATGCGCTTGTCATCATTGCCTTTGTGGATGCAAATTTTGATACTATTTTGAATGGTGCTGATTTGAAATCGGCTGAAACGATAAATGATTTATATACTATTATTCAAGAAAAAATAAAATAAGTGGCCTTTTTAACTGTTAAACATATTTCAATTAAAGCTATTGCTGCCTGTATTCCGAAAAATATTGAGCGGACTGCTGATTACCATCATATCACAAAAGAAGAACAGGAATTATTTATTAAAACTACCGGAATTAGAGAACGCAGAGTTGCATCATCCAATACAACATGCTCCGACCTTTGTTATAGCGCTGCAAAAGATATACTCGGAAAAATTGTTGACCCTGAAGAAATTGATATTTTGATTTTTGTTTCTCAATCACCTGATTACTTTCTTCCGGCAACAGCAATTATATTGCAAGATAAATTAAATTTAAAAAAAGAATGTATCGCTTTTGATGTTAATTTAGGTTGTTCAGGATATGTATATGGTTTATCGATTATAGGCAATTTATTACAAAGTGGCCAGTTAAAAAAAGCATTGCTTCTTGTAGGAGATAAATCAAGCATCTCTGCAAGTTATACCGATAAAAGTGCTTATCCATTGTTTGGTGATGCAGGAACCGCAACACTTCTTGAACATGATTTAAATGCTAAGCCTTGGCACTTTAATTTACAGAGTGATGGCTCCGGAAAAGATGCAATCATTATTGAACATGGTCATTCTAGAAATCCTTACAATGGTTCGTCCGATATTGAAATTGAAATTGAACCCGGAATAACCAGAACAAAAAAACACCTTGCCCTAAATGGATTGGATATTTTTAATTTTGCATTAAGAGAGGTAGCATCGAATATAAATGCACTTCTCGAAAAAAATAATTTCACAAAAAATCAGATTGATTTTTATATTTTACATCAAGCTAACAAACTGATAAATGAAAGTGTGCGAAAAAAATTAAAAATAGAGATTGAAAAAACGCCCTACTCTATAGATGTATTTGGCAATACCAGCTCTGCTTCTATTCCACTTACCTTATGTTATAAATTAAAAGATGAATTAAAATCAAACTATTTAACTTTGTTACTAAGTGGTTTCGGAGTTGGATATTCTTGGGGAAGCGTTATTCTTGAAACAAATAATGTTTATAGTAATATTGTAGAGCATGATTGATTTAAAAGGAAAAACTATACTTATCACAGGTGCATCTTCAGGTATTGGCAGAGCAACTGCAATTTTATGCGATAAACTTTCGGCAAAGGTAATTTTAACCGGAAGAAATAAGCATGAACTAGTAGTAACACAAAATCTATTAAAAAATAAATCTGAAATAATTTTAGCTGATCTTTCAAAAGAAGAAAATATTATTGAACTAATTTCTGCAATGCCGTGTATTGATGGATTTGCTCATTGTGCCGGAATAGTTAAGCCATATTTAATTAAGTATTTAAAAGCGAAACATATAGCAGAAGTGATGAATATTAATTTCACTTCAGGTGTTTTATTAAGTAGTACATTATTAGCTTCAAAAAAGCTAAATACCGGTGCAAGTGTTGTATTTATTTCATCTGTTTCAGCATGGCATCCATACATAGGTGGTGCTTTGTATAGTGCTTCCAAATCCGCATTAGAAGCATTTGCAAGAAGTTTTGCACTTGAAACCGCTTCAAAAAAAATGCGCGCCAACATTGTTGCACCTGCATTAGTGAAAACAAAAATTTTGGAGGAAACAGAACAAGCTTACTCAAAAGAAGAATTTGAGGAGATTACACAACAATATCCTCTGGGGATAGGCAAACCAGAAGATGTAGCCAACACAATTGTATTTTTGCTAAGTGATTTATCTAACTGGATTACCGGCACAACAATTAAAATGGATGGTGGTTTATTGCTGAGTAGCAAAAAATAAATATTTGTATTGGTGATATTTTAACAAAATCTAACAAAAATATGGAAGTGATTGAATACAGTATTATAATTCCGGTATTTAATGCTGCTAATGCTTTAGAAAAGTTGCACAGCTGTATCACTGATTTTTTTAAAGGAAAAAATTACTCTTACGAAATTATATATGTTGATGATTCCAGTAGCGATAATAGCTGGCCTGTTTTAAAACAAATAAAACAAACAGCAATCAATACAACAATTGTACGCTTGAGTAAAAACTTCGGTCAGCACGCTGCAACCATTTGTGGTTTTAAATATGCGAAAGGAAATTTCATTATTACTATGGATGATGACCTTGAAGTGCATCCAAAAGAAATTCAAAAATTAATTGAAGAACAAACCAAGAGCAATGCCGATTTAGTATATGGTATCTATAAGAAAAAAGGTCAGCCATTATTAAGAACTATTTTTACTTGGGTTTACAAATTACTTTCTAAACTCGATGGGCAAGAGAAATGCAAGGGAAGTAGTTACAGATTAATCAAAAAAGAACTTACACAAAAACTAGTAACTAATCACAAACAATTTCTTTTTATTGATGAATTATGTTTATGGTATACAAAAAAATTATCCTTTGTAAATGTAGAAGCAAATCCTAATTACATTTTAAAAACACGCTATAAAATGGGGGGGTTATTAAAGATGGCAAAAAATATCATTCTATTCTCATCTTCTATTCCATTAAGACTTGTAACCAACGTTGGATTTATTTTAGCAGGCACAAATTTTATTATCGGATTATTTTTTATTGTCAAAAAATTTTATTTCAAAATTGATGTGGAAGGATTTACCTCTTTGATAGTTAGTATTCTTTTTTCAACCGGCCTAATTATTTTATGCCTAGGCATTCTTGCTCAATACATGAGTCAAGTGATACGATCGCTAAACAATGCACCTCCATACAACGAAGATGAAATTATATGCTAATATTGGAACAATACGGAATTAAGTTATGTAGAGTCCAAAAAGAGGATATAGAATTAATCCGTAAATGGAGGAACCAGAAGTGCGTATCCGAATACATGGAATACAAAAAACATATTACACGTTGGGCACAAAGGAAGTGGTTTAAAAAGATAAATAATAAATTCAACTATTTTTTTATAATCGAAACGGAAGGAAAAAAGGTAGGTGTGATTAACGTAAAAAATTACAATGAGGCACTTGGGTTTGGAGAGGGTGGAATATTTATTGGAGACCAAAATTATATAAATTCATTTGTTTCGGTTTACAGTACACTATGTTTGTTAAACGTTACATTTATGAAATTGAATTTGAAAAAATCGGTCATAAAAATTTTAAGGAATAACTATCGAGCAATACAATACAACAAACTCATTGGTTATAAACTATTACAAAATCAAGACAATGTAGAGAATCAACTTTATGAATTAACAATTGAAGATTATATAAAGTATGCGGCACGACTGAACAAAGCAGCAACAATTTTGAATAAAAATCAATCAACACTTCATTATAGCGGTATCGTTAGCGATTTAAATATTGATGCAATAAATCAATTATTACTCAACAATACAATTTAGAGGAAGTTGTTTATTCCTAAATGCATTCATCCACTGCTCTTTTGTAGCCATGGAAAGTAAAAAAGGATCTTCCAAATGCTCAATTTTATACTTCGAAATTTCAAAAGCACTATATCCCCATAAAGGATTAGGAATATCAAACATCAACACGATTCTTTTTTCATTCGATTTGTTCCAAGCTTCATGATCAAATGAGTCATCAAAAATCATCAATTCCCCTTCTCTCCAATGCCTCGTTTCAGTTCCCACTCTTATAGCACACAAATCTTCGTTTGGAACTATCAAAGGTAAGTGACACCTTAATACCATCCTTGAATATCCTTTATGCGAAAGAATATGCGTATTGGCATCTAAGTATGAATAATCACAAGAAATGATTTCAGGAATATTATATATAACCTCTGCAGTTTTAGGACATAATTTTGCATTTTTGAGGGATTTCATGTTAAAGAAAATGAATGAAAAAACTTTCCATGCTTTACTTTTTTCTGACTTCACGTAATCAGGAAAAGTTCTAAGCCACTGTTGTTCATTGTTGGAATTTATCAAATCCAAAAGTTCACTCTTAATCGCATCAAAGTTAGATACCAAAGAATTTAAATAAGAGAAATCGGATGTATCGTAAAAAAAACGGGGATTTTTTTCTGTAAGATGAAAATCATTCATTTTTAAAAAAATAAATTTTATCTTAGCGAAGTTAAATAAATTTTGTCTTGGCAAAGTTAAATAAATAAAATACATGGAAAAAATGTGGTTCAGTGTGCATAATTTATATTGTAGTTACCCTGGACAGGAACCTCCATTTGAAGATGCAGGGAAGTACGGCTGGGCAGAGGAACTGAAAAATAATAGTGAAAAGATTTTCGGTGAATTACAAACGTATCTCAAAGCTCATCAACTTGATGCATATTTTAATACTTCAATGGTAAACAAAAAAAATAGTTGGAGAACTATCGCATTAAAAACGTGGAGCATTGAAATGTTTAAAAATCAAAAACACTTCCCTTATACAACATCTTTGCTTAATAAGTATCCACAAATTGTTTCCGCCTCATTTAATTTATTAGAACCCAAAAGCAAAATACTTCCCCACTGCGGTGATACGAATGCCATTTACAGATGCCATCTAGGACTGGATATACCCGCAGGATTACCCGAAGCAGGACTGAAGGTAAAAGGAGAATCACGGGGATGGGAAAATAATCAATGGATTATTTTTATGGATGCATACATGCATGAAGCATGGAATGACACCGACAAAAATCGTTATATTTTTTTGATTGATGTAATCAGGGATGAATTCAAAGATCAAAAAAAATTTGTCTGCTCAACCGTTAGAACCTCTCTATTCCTGCAAAAAAGGGCAGAAAAATTGGGATTAATAACTTTCAAACCTTCATTGGTTAAATTAGTTGCAAAAGCTCTTCGTCCATTTGCTCAAATTTCCATTTGTATTGTAAATACATTTAAAA
>JAYVZC010000077.1:0-5164 GCA_043783695.1 Bacteroidota bacterium | reverse complement strand
AATCGTTTTAAGGATGAATCAAAATTTATCGCCACCTCATCGCCTACTTCAAAATTTTCATAAGAAATACATGCACCAATAAATGCTTTGCAATCTTTCCCTTGGGTTCCGTAATTTTCTTTCATTAAGTGCAATGCTTTCTCTACAATTTTCCCAACCGTTCCTCTCCAGCCAGCATGAATGGCTGCTACAGCATTATTTTTTTCATCGTGAATTAAAATGGGAGTACAATCAGCAATGGAAACTGCTAAATATACATTTGGCTTATTTGTAATTTGTGCATCGTACTTATCGTTAGTGACAAGCTCGTTCACAACCAACACATCATTGCCATGCACCTGATAACATCTAGAAACTTGTTTTAAATCAATACCTAATTTTCCAAAAAAAAGTTCTCTGTTCTTCCAGACATTTTGTTCCTCATCATTTACAGACAAACCTAAATTCATAGAAGTAAATGGTTCGGGACTTACTCCACCCAAACGAGTGCTTTGTGCAGCTATTATTTTTGATGAATCAAATATTTTGGGTTGAAGGAACATGGTACAAAGATAAGAGAAAGACCTCACAACTAGACTCTCTCATCCCCCTGCCCCCTTCAAAGGGGGACATGCTCCGAAATAAAACATTCCTAAGTGTCATATTGCCTCAGTGGTAATTTTTTTCGTTTCTTTGCACAAACATTTACCAAATGAACGTTTTAATTTTAGGATCGGGCGGACGCGAACATGCATTTGCATGGAAATTATCTCAAAGCAAAAAATTAGGAAAATTATATATTGCTCCTGGTAATGCAGGGACGGCTTCTGTTGGAAAAAATATCGACATTTCTGTAAATGATTTTGAATCCATCAAAAAATTTGTGCTTGGCAACGAAATAAATATCGTTATTGTTGGTCCTGAAGACCCATTAGTAAAAGGAATTTACGATTTTTTTCAAGCAGATACTTCATTAAAAAACATTTCAGTAATTGGTCCGCAAAAAGCGGGTGCACAATTGGAAGGCAGCAAGGATTTTTCTAAAAAATTTATGATTCGTCATAAAATTCCAACAGCTCGTTACGAAACATTTACAAAAAATACTTTAGAACAAGGATTAAAATTTTTAGAAACACTAGACCCTCCTTATGTTTTAAAAGCAGATGGATTAGCAGCAGGGAAAGGCGTTGTGATTCCAACTACTTTAGAAGATGCAAAAAAAGAATTGACCGAAATGCTTGCCAATGCTAAGTTTGGTCTAGCATCTGAAAAAGTTGTCGTTGAAGAATTTTTAAAGGGCATAGAACTTTCTGTTTTTGTTTTAACAGATGGAAATTCTTACAAAATATTACCTGCTGCAAAAGATTACAAAAGAATTGGCGAAGGAGATAAAGGATTAAACACAGGCGGAATGGGCGCTATTTCTCCCGTTCCATTTGCAGATGAAGCTTTCATTAAAAAAGTAGAAGAGCTTGTAATTATTCCAACCATCAATGGATTAAAAAAAGAAGGAATAATTTACAAAGGATTTATTTTTATTGGATTGATGAATAACAATGGAAATCCACAAGTGATTGAATACAATGTTAGAATGGGTGATCCTGAAACAGAATCGGTGATTCCAAGAATAAAATCTGATTTGTTGGATTTATTTGAAGGAGTTGCCAATGGAAATTTAAACGAAAAAACATTTGAAGTGGATGAGCGTTTTGCAACAACGGTAATGATGGTTGCAGGCGGTTATCCCGAAGAATATGACAAAGGAGATGTTATAACCGGATTAGAATTAGTGGAAGGAAGTTTGATTTTTCACGCAGGGACCAAACAAAATGGAAACGATGTTGTTACAAACGGAGGAAGAGTGATTGCAATTACTTCTTTCGGAAAGACTATGCAAGAAGCATTAAAAAAGTCTTTCGCAAATGCGGAACGAATTCAATACAAAGGAAAATATTACAGAAAAGATATTGGAAAAGATTTAGAAATGTATTAGACTTTATATAAGTTAATTTTATAACAATTGTTTAAGGAAAACTGAAATCTACATTTGGATCGTCATAGCGTGGGTTAATTGTTTTCATCTAGTTATTTGTCAAGTTGCACTATTCGAATTGCGGCTAACTTATTTTGCGTTTTTAACTGCATGATGTATACTCCTGACTTTAATCCTATATCTTTTATATTGACATTGAACTCATAGTGTCCCATTTCTTGTACTCCTTTTTTTATAGAATGAATTTTCTCTCCAATAATATTGTACAACTCAAAATTCACATCCGATTTTTCCGACAAGAAATAAGTTATTGTAGATACATCCTGAATTGGATTTGGGTAAATTGAATAACCTAAAAGTGCTGCCGAAGATTCATCAATTCCAACTCCTGTTACCGTAATAATTTGTGTTGTTGTATCATTTCCACAAGGACTACCCACAATTAAAGTTACATTGTAAATCCCGTTGGTTAAATAAATGTGATTTGGATTTTGACTGGTTGACATTCCGCCATCACCAAAATACCATTGATAGGTATAGGTGATACTTGCAGTGTTATAAAATTGCACATTCGGACTGCCAGTATAAGTAAAACTAGCAACCGGAGCAGATGTTTGCATTGTCAATGTAATTGGTGCAGCTGCCCAATTGTTAGTTTCGTTTTGCTCGATAAAATTATTATCGGGATCGGTAATAGAAACAATATAATAATCGCCATTACAAACTCCCGTTAAGTCGATTGACATTCCGGCTAATCCTTGGCTATAAATATCCAAATTCCCCACATAAATTCCTTGATCGGGTCCACAGCCACTTACCATTCCAAAAGGAGAATTAGGAATATCAGCCATAGTCATAATCGCTCCGTAATTTCCATCCCTGCAATAACCATAATCACTTGTACAATTTCCTAAATTAATTAAACAAAAAGAAATTTTTGATCCTGCTGCAACTATTGGCCAAGTGGTCGCATCGGGATTTGAAGTTGAAGTACGCAATGTAAATTCTGCCCAATTATCAACGTGAATATGTCCGTGCGATGGATGATAACTCATCATTCCTGTTGTTAATGTATCGAAGGAAGTAATGACTCCATTATTTTTTTTATAGATTGTTTGCAATAATTTTTCTTTCGGATAACTTCCATCCGGACAAATTGGTGTTGTGCAAGCAACATTTACTGTATCGCACCAACAGGAATTAGAGCCGTGAATTTCCATTGGTCCCCAACCTACATTTGGTGTTGCATTACTCAAAGTAAGCAAGCCGGGAGTTTCTGTATGCTGTGCTGTAATAATTTGTGCTGATGCAGTCATATCAGGAAGCAATTTACAAATTTGTGTGCTATCCGGACAAAAACATCCCATTCCGTTTGTCATGCTACAAGGACCCGCTGGAGTTATTACGATTGGATCGGCAGGAGGATTAGCAGAAAAAGTAATGTTAAACGAAATCAATGTTCCTGCATCGGCAGGCACTTCATCAATCACACATAAATACCAGATTCCATTTGGGTTCTGATTATTATTTGCAAGATTAATGGATTGAAAAGGAATAAATGTTCCTGTAAATGGGGGTGTTCCTGCGCCAATTGCTGTTGTTGCATTCATAGCAAAACAAGTATTTGTATAATTGTCTCCACTTCCACCATTATTATTCGCTAATAAAATAATCGTGCCATCAGGCGCTTTCAGTCTTACTTTTAAATCTCCATCCCACGTATGCGTTAAATTAATACATACTTGCGACAATCCAAATAGCGCATCAATTTGAGTTGGTAATCCGGAAACGGTTACGGGAAAACAAACTTCTGTGTTTGAATCAGGAATACTTCCACCAGCAGCAGAAAATGTTTGTGCTGAAAAATAAGCAGGAAATAAAAGTAATGAGAGTATAAGTTTTTTCATTTGAGTAAATGTTTAGTTTGATACAATAAATGTAATAAAACAAAACGAGCGAAGCAAGAATTATTGAATTATACTTAATCCCGCATGGTGCGGGATTAACTCGGCTAACCATTTTTTTCAAAAATGGAGGCTCGTTAATATGCTCTTACATTTTTACCTTCCATGTAATTGATGAAGGATTTGTTTACCACCTTGTTTCCACCCGCTGTTGGATAATTTCCAGTAAAATACCAGTCTCCTTTGTGGTTTGGAATGGCATTGTGCAAACCTTCTATGGATTGATAAATAATATCCACTTCGGCATTGATGATATCAGGACGAAGTAGTTCGGCTATTTTAGCTGAAATTTGTTCAGCAGTAAATGGTTCGTAAATTTCTTTTACCACATTTACAATTTGTTCTTTCGGAAGACCTTCTTGTGCTTTTGCTTTTTCGTAAAGTTCATCCAATAAATTTTCTTTGAAATTATCTTTCAATAATTGAACTGCTGCCTGAAAAGCAACAAAATCGCCTAGCTTTGCCATGTCAATTCCATAACAATCGGGATAACGAATTTGTGGTGCAGAGGAAACTACAACAATTTTTTTAGGGCCCAAACGATCTAATATTTTTAAAATACTTTGTTTTAATGTTGTTCCGCGGACAATAGAGTCATCAACAATCACCAAGTTATCTATTCCTTCTTTTATAACTCCGTAAGTTGTATCGTAAACGTGAGCAACCATGTCATCGCGCTGAGAATCATTGGTAATAAAGGTTCGCAGCTTTGCATCTTTGATTGCAATTTTGTGAACTCTCGGGCGAATAGAAAGAATTTCACTTAACTCAGGATCGCGAACGGCACTTCCCATTTGCAAAATTTTGTGTCGCTTAATTGTATTAGCATAATGATGCAATCCTTCTATTAAGCCACCAAATGCAACTTCCGCAGTGTTTGGAATATAAGAGAAAACAGTATTTTTTAAATCGTAATCAACGGATTTTAAAACGGAAGGACAAAGTTGACTTCCTAATTTTTGTCTTTCTTGATAAATGTCTGCATCGCTTCCGCGAGAAAAATAAATACGTTCGAATGAACAAGATGTTTTTTCTAAAGGTTCGATTATTTCTTTCTCTCCAAATGTTCCATCTTTTTTAATAATTAGCGCATTGCCTGGTGATAATTCTTTTACCTGTCCAATAGGAATATTAAAAGCTGTTTGAATTACCGGTCGTTCAGAAGTAACAACTACAATTTCGTCATCGGAATAATAAAATACGGGCCGAATGCCACTTGGATCACGTA
>JAYVZC010000076.1:0-2134 GCA_043783695.1 Bacteroidota bacterium | reverse complement strand
CGAGGGAAAATAAATTCCATGAATCCTGAAGATGGATTAAATGAAATGAAAGCATATCCTGCCGGAACATTTACAATCAATGATGAATTTGATTACACCTATGTAATTATGAATATTGAAAAAGCTCGGGAGTTGCTTGATTATACAACAGAAGTAACATCCTTAGAGTTGGGAATAAAAAAAGGAAGCGATAAAGAAAAAATTCAAAATCAGATTGCAACTATTCTTGGCGACAAATACGAGATCAAAAACAGAGAGCAGCAAAACAGTGCTTTGTATAAGACAATGAAATCTGAAAAATTATGGGTGTTCATTGTTCTCATATTTATTTTAATCATCGCCACATTTAATGTGATTGGTTCATTAACAATGTTGATTATTGAAAAGAAAAAAGACATCAGCATTTTAAATAATATGGGCGCAGATATAAAATTAATCCGCAGAATATTTTTGATAGAGGGGATGTTGATTACAACTATTGGAGCAATTTTAGGAGTAGCAATTGGAACATTGTTATGTTGGCTTCAAATGAAATTTGAATTTATAACTATGTCGGAAGGACTTGTAGTTAATGCCTATCCTGTAAAAGTGGAAGTGCTTGATATTTTAGCTATTCTTACTTCAGTTTTATTCATTGGGTTTTTAGCTGCTTGGTATCCGGTACGAATTTTTACGAAGAAACATTTGTCTTTTTAAATAATTCGTTTGTTCTCTCTCATAGAGTTTATGCAACTTCCATTTCTCCATATTGTTTTTCTACTTTATCTAAAATCATGATGATTTCTTCGTAAGAATAAGTGGTTACTAATTTTAATCTGTATTCTTTAAAATTAGGAAGGCCTTTGAAGTAGTTGGTATAATGTCTGCGCATTTCAACAATTCCAGCGTGATTGCTTTTCCAACGCATGGAAAAATCCAAGTGTTCTTTGCAAACTTTTACTCTATCAGCAATAGTTGGTGGAGCCAAATGTTCGCCAGTTTTCAAAAAATGTTTTATCTCATTAAAAATCCAGGGATAACCAATACTTGCTCTGCCAATCATAATTCCATCCACACCATAACGATTTTTCATTGCCAATGCTTTTTCGGGAGAATCCACATCACCATTTCCAAAGATTGGAATTTTAATTCGAGAATTATTTTTGATATCCCCAATCAAAGTCCAATCAGCATCACCTTTATACAATTGTGAGCGAGTTCTTCCATGAATAGTTAATGCGGCAATACCAATATCTTGTAGTCGTTCGGCAACTTCAACTACATTCTTAGTATTATCATCCCAACCCAAACGCGTTTTTACGGTAACCGGGCGAGTAGCAATTTTTACGATAGCAGAAGTCATTTCCACCATTTTAGGAATATTCTGCAAGAGAGCGGCACCTGCGCCTTTACATGCCACTTGTCGCACAGGACAACCATAATTAATATCAATCAAATCGGGGTTGGCATTGTCGGCAATAATTCCTGCTTCACGCATGGAGTTAATATCTGAACCAAAAAGTTGAATACCAATTGGTCGTTCATATTCAAAAATATCCAGCTTTTGAACACTTTTAGCAGCATCACGAATAAGTCCTTCCGAAGAAATAAATTCGGTATACATTAAATCCGCACCATTTTTTTTACAAACGGCACGAAATGGAGGATCACTTACATCTTCCATAGGAGCAAGTAATAATGGGAAATCGCCTAATTCTATGTTACCAATTTTTGTCATTCTTTGTTATTTTGCCACAAACACGCAATGTCGAGAAGTTTTTTTTACAACAAAGATTCGTAAATTCGTATCCATTCGATATCTGTACAGATTACAAATTTACCAAAAATAAGCCAAGCAATGCAAAACATAGAACAAGAAAAACATTCGTGGATAAAATTTAGCATACTTCTAACTTATGTGTTAGTATTTGCTTTACTAAGCATTTTGGGAGGTAGCGACAATTCCAATTTAAATTTTGATAATCCCAAAACCTTATTGATTTTAAAATTTTTTCAAGGGATTACTGTTATTATCATTTTTATTTTACCAGCATTTTTAATTGCGGGATTTTGGACAAAAACACGTATTCATTATTTAGGAATAACAACAAAACCAAGTCTGCTTACGATACTCATTGCTGCTTCGGCAATTGTT
>JAYVZC010000075.1:0-2137 GCA_043783695.1 Bacteroidota bacterium | reverse complement strand
CTTTGCGAACATTGTCGCTTGTTGAAGCGTTCATTTCAATTACGACTTCGGAATTGAGAACAAGAAATTTTTCCCGTGTGTAGTTTCCCGCTTTGCTTGCTTCCACAACCTGATAGCCCATTCCTGTTTCGGGTTGGTTGAGTAATTCGTTTTCTTGGGCTGCGGTTAGTTTGAATAACATGGTAAAAGTTTGATTGTTCTTGGCTGTAAATTTATTGATTAATTCTTCATACCTCATCTAAGATTGAAACGGAAATCCTTTTTTGAAGCGTTGGCTTGTGTGCTGTAAAAAAGATTGCAGTGTAAAGCCCGTCCCGATAGGGGATGCCCAAATTATTTATTTCACTTCTTCGGGTTCTGTATAATCATACTTTCCAATTCTCAATAAAGCTGCAATCAATAAAAACATTTTGTCGGGGTGGTATTCTTCATAGTAATAAAAACAATGTGCAATATTGTTTCTCATATTCAAACCTCCGTCACCTGAAAAAAGAAAGTTAAAGAAAAGCATATCATCTTGATTGAAGTATTCCTTTAGCGATTCGTTTTCTAAAAGGTCATTGATGAAAACTTCTTTCATGCCTTTTGTTTTTCCAACTGAAACTGGAATGTTTGCTCGTTCACAAAAATTTCTCAAAACTCCTTCAATCTTTAAAGCCAAACTATCAATACACAAAACAAAATTTGGTCTGTAATATTTGCTACTTAACCATGATTGCATTTGAACAAAGAACTCAACAATTGAAGGGGTTAATAAGGCAATCCAATTCTGTTCTATTTTTTCCTTTCCTAAACCAACTTTGTAATGTGGCTTGCCTATCCAAGTTTTTTCTACAAGGTAAAGTAGAAAGTTTTCAAAAGTTAAATGTCCTGACTTAATACCCTCAACAAAAACGAAATGTAAAAAAGCCGTTGCACCATTTCCGATTTGAAAACTGTATAAACGATAAATGTCTTCGTTGTATGTGTCGTTCTTAGATGGCTTTGAAATGTTTTTGTTCTTGTCAAACTGAATGACTGTAAACAATTCTTTGAAATTGTTCTCTTGATTTTTTGATGCTTTTAAAATGTTGTCATACTTTGGAAATAAAAATCCGCTTGCAATTGCAGAATAAATTACGGTTGGTGATTGTTTTAAAATTTCTTCTGTGTTTGCCTTAATCCACTCTTGATTTATTTTGAGAAGGTTTTGGATTTCATCATCAAATTTTATTTCAACATTATTGAGAACCACAAAAGGTTTTAAATCAGCGTTGAGTTTTTCGGTTTCCTTTCTCTGCTTTTCATTTCCCGATAAAGTGAAAGCAAGAATTGCTTGGTAATAGTTTTGTGCCTTCAACCAATTCCTATCTTCCTTTGTTTCCTTTTCTGCAATTCGCAAATGAGCTAATCCAACTTGGTTGTGCCAATATTTTACATCAGCATTTGTCTTGATAGCAACTTTGATAGCAGAAGGAAAATGATAATTCACTTTAAGAAAATCATCTCCTTTTTCTTTTTCCTTTTTTAAGTCGGCTTCAAAAATTGAAAGTGTGTTTGCAAAATCTTCGGGTTTGAAAATCTTTTCATACGCAATCATATCATCAATTATTCCGTGCAAGGTGTAGAACTGAAAACCTTTTGCATCAAACAATAAAAACTTTGTGAGTTCTTTTAACTCAGTAATCCCTGCTTTCACATCATTGCAAAGTCCAACCAAAGTTTCAAAGAGTTGTCCGATTTGCAAAGGATTTTCTTTGTTCTTGTCTGCCTGATAAAGTTTGTAGTTTTCTTTGATTGCATTTATGTAAGCATCAATCGCACTCAAAGCATACTTGCGGTTTTTAATTCCCTTCGGTGCTTTCCAAAGAAGATGATTATACTTTGCTAAGAGCAAATAATTTTTTGAAGATTCAGCACGGTTCTGTAAATATTCAAATGCTTCTTTTTGAAACTCGTCTAACTGTGGAAACTCTTGCACTGTTCCGATGTCTTTACCTGTTGAATATGAAAACGAAAATAGTTTTGCTCCTTTGAAGTGAAACATAAATGCCTCAACTTCCCACTGTGCTTTTTGCTTTTCCTCATCTGTGCTTGCGTAGTTTCTGTATTTGACAAACAAATCTACAATATCCCAATAGCGTTCAAGTTGCAAAGC
>JAYVZC010000074.1:0-2139 GCA_043783695.1 Bacteroidota bacterium | reverse complement strand
ATTCACCATTTCTTCCGTACATTGCTTGCAATAAATCTGATTGTTCGGTTTTTGTTGGAAGTCCGGTACTTGGTCCGCCACGTTGTACATTTATAATTACCAAAGGAATTTCTAACATCAATGCCAATCCAATTGCTTCTCCTTTTAATGCAATTCCAGGTCCGGATGAAGCAGTAACTCCCAATGAACCTCCAAATGATGCTCCGATAGAAGAAGTGATTGCCGCAATTTCATCTTCCGCTTGAAATGTTTTTACACCAAAATTTTTATGTTTTGATAATTCGTGCAAAATATCGGATGCAGGAGTAATGGGATAAGTTCCGTAATATAATGTTAGTCCTGCTTTTTGACTAGCGGCAATCAAACCCAAAGCAGCAGCTTGATTTCCCATGATGCTACGATATGTTCCTTTTTCAACAGGAGCAGGTTTTACTTCATAACGATGCATTGGAGTTTCCACTGTATCGCCATAATTGAAACCAGCTTTTAACACTTTTACGTTTGCGTCAATTAAGTCGGGGCGTTTTTTGAATTTCAATTTTAAAAATTCTATTGAATTACCTAAAGAGCGATTGTACATCCAATAAATATATCCGAGCACGAACATATTTTTTGAACGATCCATTTCTTTTGTTCCCAAGCCCGAATCAGCCAAAGCAGTACGTGTAATTTTTGTTACATCAATTTCGTACACTTTGTATTTATCAAGTGAACCATCTTTTAATGGGTTTACACCGTCAGGATATTTTGCTAGTTTTAAATTTTTTAGGTCGAAGCCATCGGTATTTGCGATAATAATTCCACCCAATTTTAATTGTTTGATGTTGGCCTTTAAAGCTGCTGCATTCATCACTACCAATACATCACAAGCATCACCGGCAGTAAAAATTTCGACACTTCCAAAATGAAGTTGAAATCCCGAAACTCCTGCTATTGTTCCTTGTGGAGCTCTAATTTCGGCTGGGAAATTTGGAAATGTACTTATGTCGTTTCCATATAATGCAGCAGTAGTGGTAAATTGAGAACCAGTAAGCTGAATGCCATCACCTGAATCTCCTGCAAAAAGAATAACTACTGCTTTTTTTATTTCTGTTGTTGAACTCATTATTTATTCGTTAATATCATCCCGCACTACGATGCAGAATTTCATAATTAGCATTCCAAATTTTTATCTGGCAGATCCCTTGTCGTGGCAGGGGGAATGACAGTTTATATTATAATATTTCTCCGAAACAACTCATCGAATCAAGCACGGAATGACCTTTAGGAAATTGGTTTAAGCATTCTAAATTCTACGCAAAGTTACTCTAAAGTAAAAAGGTTTCCCCACTATTGGAAAAACCTTTTAAATACGTATTGTTAATATATATTAAAAATCAATCCAAGCAAGCGGTACACTTACAACACATTAGCATCTTTTGAGCGGATTGAATCATTTTGTCTCCCTAAATTACGGGTACAAATGTACAGAATAATGTTATTCTAACAACAAAAACTTGATTTGTATGAAGAAAATGGCTTATTTTGTTGCAATGAAAAAGTTGTTACTTATTTTAATTATTGCCCTTGTTTCCTCTGCAACAGTATTTGCAGGAGGATTTCAGATTAACTTGCAAGGTCAAAAGCAAACAGGAATGGGGCATACAGGCACTGGACTGGCTTTAGACAATGCCTCTATTTTATTTAATCCGGGAGCCCTTTCTTTCCTTGATTCATTAAAAGGAATTTATATTGGTGCCAGCTTTATTATGCCTAAAAGCACTTATTTAGATTATGCTACTCGTTATGTGGCTCATCCCGTAAAACACATTGGAACCCCTTTTACTTTATATGCTGTTTATAAATTCAAAAAAGCAAAAAACTGGAATTGTGGATTAGGAATTTATACTCCATTTGGTAGTAAAGTACAATGGGAAGACGATTGGAAAGGACAATTTTTAATTCGCGAAATCGATTTAAAAACAATTTTTATTCAGCCAACAGTTTCCTATAAGATTAACGATAAAATTGGTATCGGAGTAGGATTTGTATATGCTACAGGAAGTTTTGCTTTAAGAAAAGGAGTTCCTTTGCAGGATTCATCAGGAAACTATGGAGAAGCGAATTTAAAAGGCAAAGCAAGCGGATATGGTTTTAATG
>JAYVZC010000073.1:0-2139 GCA_043783695.1 Bacteroidota bacterium | reverse complement strand
TACTCTTTCACCAAGGTAAAGGTTTTTCCGGAGCCGGCTGATGACTTATATATGGTAAAATTCTTTTCTTGCATAATGATTGAATGAATATTGCAAATTACATAATAAATCGCTATTTTTATTTAAAATTACATCAATATGAAAAAAATTTACTTTCTTATTCCTGCAATTGTTCTATTTGCAAATAGTTTTATAATTGCACAAGAAACCAATTATGTTCCTGGCAATTTATTAGTAATGGTAAATTCTGATGCAGAAGCAAATCAGCTTACCAAAGAACTTGCTACTGTAAACGGAGTGAGCACAGGCTTGAAAGTTGACAGAGCATTGTCACAATCGATGCACATTTATTTAATGACATTTGATGCTGCTGTTGTAAATAAAACTTTATTTTTAAAGGCTGTTAAAAATAATCATCTTGTAAAAATTGCACAATTCAATCATACTTTTCAAGAGCGCATTATTCCTAATGATGCACAATACAGTGTTATGTGGGATATGAATAATACAGGAGCCGGTGGTGGAGTTGCGGATGCGGATATTGATGCACCGGAAGCTTGGGACATTACAACAGGTGGTTTAACAACTGATGGAGATACAATTGTAGTTGCTGTTGTAGATGGTGGATTTGATTTAGTTCAAGAAGATTTAAACTTCTGGAAAAATTATCAGGAAATTCCGAATAACAGTATCGATGATGACGGGAACGGATATGTTGATGATTATGATGGATGGAATGGAGCAACAGCAACCGATAATTTTGCAGTTGCGAGTCACGGCACACATGTTTCTGGAACTGTTGGAGCAAGAGGCAACAATAGCATTGGCGTAACAGGGGTAAATTGGAATGTAAAAGTAATGGCTATTTCTTATGGATCTGGCGGAAGCTTTGAAGCCAATGTGGTTGCTTCTTATGCATTTGCAATGGATCAACGGAGATTATACAATCAGACAAACGGAGCAAAAGGAGCTTTTGTAGTTTCAACCAATTCTTCTTTTGGAATTGATCTTGCTTTTGAATCTTCTTATCCTTTATGGTGTGCAATGTATGATTCCTTAGGCTCTGTTGGAATTATAAGTGCCGCTGCTACTGCAAACGCAAATTACAATATTGATGTGCAAGGAGATATTCCAACTTCATGTTCCAGTCCATACATGATAGCTGTTACCAATACAACTCGTACGGATGCTAAAAATGGCAGTTGTGGATATGGCGCAACAATGATTGATCTGGGTTCACCCGGAACAAACATTACTTCCACTTATCCTTCAAATACTTACTCTTCTATTTCCGGAACTTCTATGGCTACTCCTCACGTTGCAGGAACAGTTGCGTTGATGTGTTCGGTTAATTGTCCACAATTTATCGCTGATTATAAAGCAAATCCTTCAGGAATTGCATTGATACTAAAAGATTCTATTTTGGGTGCAGTAGATGTTATTCCATCGATGAGTGGCGGAATTACGGTAACAGGTGGACGATTGAATTTGTATAAATCAGTGAAAGCAATTCAAAATTATTGTGCTACAGTTGGACTAGATGAAATGATTGCTAATACCGAATTTGAAATACAAAATATTTATCCGAATCCTGCAACAAACCAGTTGAGTGTTGTTTACAACAGTTATGATGTGGTTGAAATTTCAATTACAAATGTGTTGGGTCAAGAAGTAAAACGTGTGAAAGGTGATTCAAGCACAAAAGGAATTCAGCATAGTAAAATTGATATTACAAGTTTAAACAAAGGTGTTTATTTTATCAGCATTAATATTAACAACAAAAAATCGAATGTAGTAAAAGTGATTGTTTATTAGAATTAAATTAATACTAATTTAAAAAAAACAAAAACATGAAAGCACTTTCCATTTCAGGATTTATCCTCAGCGTATTATCGTTTATTGCAGGTTTGTACTTACAATTTGTATTGGCACCTGCGGAAAATTCTCTCGAAGACTATTTAAACACGGGGCTTTCAGATGACATCAACAGTTTAATGTTTTATGAAGCTCACGAAGCAAAAGTATTGACTGGAGAAATATTAGTTATTACAGGAGGCTTGGCATTAATACTTTGTATTATCCCTGCAATTAAAACCAAAAGCAAACTGGGAATTATTGGAGCATGCTTAGCATTTGCTG
>JAYVZC010000072.1:0-5183 GCA_043783695.1 Bacteroidota bacterium | reverse complement strand
TCAAATGGATTGCCGGGTACTTTGGAAACTCCTACGCCTTAATAGCAGATGCCATTGAATCCACTACAGATATTTGTTCCTCGTTGTTAGTTTTAATTGGACTAAAATATTCGGCTAAACCGGCAGATAAAAACCATCCTTATGGTCATGGACGAGCTGAGACACTTATTACATTTTTGGTTGTTGCTTTTTTAATAACATCCGCAACTGTTATTGCTTATGAGAGCATTAAAAATATAGGAACTTCACACGATCTTCCACATCCCTATACTTTGATTATTTTAGGAGCTATTATTGTTTGGAAAGAAATATCTTATCGACTTGTTCTTAAAAAAAGTAAGGAAACAAACAGTTCATCTTTAAAGGCGGATGCTTGGCATCATAGAAGTGATGCAATAACCTCACTGGCTGCTTTTATTGGAATTTCTATTGCTTTATTTTTTGGAAAAGGATATGAATCAGCTGACGATTGGGCAGCACTTTTTGCAGCACTTTTTATTTTCTATAATAGTTATTTAATTTTTCGTCCTGCTTTGGGCGAAATTATGGACGAGCATTTATATGATAATGTCGTCAATCAAGTTAGAGAGGTTTCAAAAACGGTAACAGGGATTATAGATACAGAAAAATGTCATGTTCGAAAAACAGGAATGAAATTTCTTGTAGATTTACATGCCACTGTTGATGCGAATATAAGTGTAAAGCAAGGACACGATCTTGCTCATCATTTAAAAAATCAATTAAAAAAGGAAATACCAGAACTTGCAGATGTTTTAATACACATTGAACCAAATGAATAAGCTATTGTAAACTTATTTAGTTCTTTAGCTTCGCAAGTTTGTCATAAGCAAGTATTGAAATTTTACTACCTGAAATTTCAATATATTTTTCTTCTTTAAAATCACTCAACGTTCTAATAACGGTTTCGGTAGCAGTTCCAACCAAGTTTGCTAAATCTTCTCTAGAAACATTCATGCTGAATTTTTCATCCTCATCCTTTTTATATTTATCTGAAAGTTTAACAAGAGCTTCCGCAACTCTTTTTCTAACAGAATTATAAGCCAATTTAACAAGTTGCTTTTCGTTTTCACGCAAGTTATTGGATAACATTTCAATAAATTTTCGCGATACTTCGGCATTTTTATAGATGAGTGAAAAAAAATCTTCTTTAGGTATCATGTATATTTCAGAATCTTCAAGTGCTGTAGCTGAGTTGGTATATTTTTCATCGTGTAATAATGAGATGTAACCAAAAAAATCACCCTCTTTATGCAATTCAGTAATCAACTCTTTCCCTGCATCATTTGTTTGGTAGGTTTTCACTTTGCCTTTGTTAACAAAATAAATTCCTTTAGGATAACTTCCTTCTTTATAAATATCATCTTTCTTTTTATATGTTCTAATATCACGCTCTTCCGAAAGTTTTTTCAAAGACTCAATTCCTTTTGCCTCATTAATAAAATCAGTAATTCCTTCTATGTTTTTTGTGAATTCTTTTTTTAGAATCTCATTTTTTTTAAGGCGACTTTCAATTGCATTAAGTAATTCAACATCGTCAAATGGTTTGGTTAAATAATCGTCAGCTCCCATTTCCATGCCTTTTCTAAAATCGCTACGCTCGGCTTTTGCAGTTAAAAAAATAAATGGAATACTGGATGTATCTTCATTTTTTGATAACAGATGTAATGCTCCGTGCCCATCTAATACAGGCATCATAATGTCACAAATGATAAGATTCGGTTTTTCTTTTTGAGCAAGTTCCACTCCTTCTTTACCATTCTTCGCAGTAATGACATTGTATTTAGCCAATTTCAGAATCTCAGCGGTATTTTCACGCACATCTACATTGTCTTCTATTAAAAGAATTGTTTTCATTTAGTTATTGTTTAGTAAAGATCATTTTCATTTCGTAATTATTGTGGAACAATTATAGTAAATGTTGTTCCATTATTTTCAATGCTCTCAAAATCCATCGAACCATTCATCAGTTCAATATATTTTGCTACAATGTTCAATCCTAAACCTGTTCCCTGAATATGGGTGGCATTGTGTCCTCTAAAAAATCGTTCAAATAAATGTTTCTGGTCTTCTTTTGAAATTCCTATTCCATTGTCCTTTACAATTATCTTAATCGAAGAATTTAATACCGTAGCAGCAACTACAATTACTCCATTTTCCGGAGAAAATTTGATTGCATTGGAAATAAGATTAAAAAGGATATTTTTTAATAATTTTTTATCAATAGAAACAATTTCATTTCCCGTATGTTCCTGTTTTATTTTTTGACCGTTTGTAGCCATAAATTGCATTTCTGATACAACGTCTGAAATGAATGTCTTTATGTTCATTTCCTCTTGCATATTTTCAACTTTCCCTTCTTCTAGCTTACTAACGGATAAGAAGTCATTCAAAATATCGGTAAGATTATTAATGGAAGTTTTTATTTTACTTACATGTTTTACTTGATTATCCTTGTCGTTTTGTTCCCCATATTTAGTTACCAACGAAAGTGACGACATCATTGTAGTAAGCGGTGTTCTGAATTCATGTGAAGCCATTGATACAAAGCGAGATTTCAACTCATTCAATTCTTTTTCTTTTTCTAAAGCATAGTAAAGATCTTTTTTTGTTTTCTCTAGTTCTTCAATAGCTTCTTCTAAAATGAGTGTTCTGTTTTTAACTTGATTTTCCAGTTCTCCTGAATAATTTTTTAATTTTTCTTCTGCTTGTTTACGTATCGAAATATCTATTATAAAAGCAATAACAAATTTTCCTTCAGAAGTGGAATAAGGACTTAAACTAATTTCTACAGGCAATTCGGTTCCATCTTTTTTTAATCCATTAAGCTCCATTTCGGCTCCCATTGAACGAGCATGTGGATTCCCATGATAATTTTTCCTATGATTTGTATGTGCTCCGGAAAGTCGTTTTGGAACCAAAATTTCTATTTTTTTTCCTAAAAGGTCATCTTTTGTATAACCAAAAATCCTTTCGATGCTGGGGTTTGCTCGAATAATTTCACCTCTGTCATTAACTACTAAAATACCTTCTGTAGCATAAAGAAAAAGAGCTTCAATGCCTTCTTTACTATCCATTTTTTTCTTATCAGTAATATTCATGGCTAATTTACAGATTTTTAAGCACCAAAATTAAATTAATCCAATTAGATAAAATATGACAAATGTCATATCTTTTTCTGACGACCCTCATTATGTATAATGAGATAGTGTGCGACTTTTGAGTAATAAATCTTATAAAACTAATTATTATGACACCACTACAAAATCTTCATTCAGCAATTGGCGAGTTGGCTTATGCTATTGCCCGTTCCGATGGTGCTATTCAAAAAGAAGAGCGCAAAAAATTTCATGATATTGTTGCTGCTGAGTTACGTTGCAAGGAGTATGATTTTGATGTATCAGATATTATCTTTCAAGTTCTTGAAAAAGATAAATTCATCGATACAAAAACTGCTTACGATTGGGCAATGAAAGAGATTCGCATCAACAGTCATTATCTAAGTCCTCAATTGAAAGAAACGTTTATTAAAGTGATGGAAAAAATTGCGAAAGCATTTCCTCCGGTTACTGTAGACGAAATTAATCTCCTTGAAAAATTTAAGAAGGATATTGCTCCACTTATTGGAGACCCCGTTTATTACGAATAAGATGAAAAAAATGTTTCAATAAATTCACTAAAAAGTGCAACGGTATAGATATGGAAAAACAATTTAAAATATTTCTTGCTACAGATTATTCTGAAGCAGTTATGAGTGCCGAACGTTATGCTATCCAATTTACTGAAAGTACAAATGCATTTCTAACAATAGCACATGTTTATGAAGTGCCTTTTAATTTCCCATCAGAACCAGCTCAATATGCAATAGCTACCGAAAAATTGAGGAAATCAGAATTGCTGCGATTAAAACAACATTTTAATAAATTAGTACACTCATTAAATGTAAAACTCAATAATTTAAATTTCGAATGCATCGTTCTTGAAGGAACTATAGGAAAACAAATTAGGAAAGAAGCAGAACAATCTCACATGGATATAATAATAACAGGAACACATGGAGCAAATGGGTTTCGGAAAATGTTATTAGGAAGTCATACTTGGGATATAATAAAAAAATCGGAAGTGCCGGTGCTTGCCATCCCTCGAGATGCAGTTTTGACTAAAATAAAGAATATTGTTTTTGCTACTGAATATCGAAAAGGCGAAATTCCGGGTATTCATTTCCTTGCTCAAATGGCAAAAAAATTTGATGCCGAATTAACCATTCTTCACATTACAAATGATTCGCTTTCAAAAGAATTTGAAAAAATAGTTTTCGAAAAATTTAAAACAGATGTGCAAAAAAATGTCTCGTATGATAAATTAAGCTTGCGGTTGGTACATTATGACGATATAGTTGAAGGATTGAACAATTTTTGTTTGTCTTCAAAAACTGATTGGCTGGTATTATCACATGCAAAACCATTTTTTCTTGAAAGTATCTTCACTCGAGTAAATAGTATAACAAAAGAAATGTGCTTTCAAACTCATATTCCGCTTCTTACTGTCCCTGATTTTTATAATTCAGAAAAGAAAAAAGACAATGGGGTAGGAGTTGCCTTTTGAGTAAAAAAATTTTTTTTGAAATCGGTTTTAAATAGCCTAATTTGGTATTGAAATCAATACGAAATATCAGCGTTTCAAAAAATAATGAAAAAACTTCCTATCGTAATTCTGTATGTTGCCAACCAGGAAGCCAGTACAGAATTTTATTCAAAAGTATTAGATCAAAAACCTGTTTTAAATGTTCCAGGCATGACAGAGTTCTTATTGAATGAAAATTTCAAGTTAGGACTTATTCCGGAAAAAGGAATCGCAAAAATTATCTGTCCGGTTGCCAAACATCCCGAACTTGGAAATAGAATACCGCGTTGCGAACTTTATTTAATTGTAGAAAATCCAAATCAATCACTTGCAATAGCAATAGAAGCAGGAGCCACAGAAATTAGTAAATCAGAAATTAGAGATTGGGGCGATACCGTTTCTTATTGTTCAGATCTTGATGGGCACATAATTGCTTTTGCTAAGTAAACAATTACATCCTCTCCGGAACTTCAATTCCCAATAAGTTCATGCTATTCTTAATTGCAATTCCAATTGTTTTGGCTAATTGCAAACGGAACAAA
>JAYVZC010000071.1:0-2141 GCA_043783695.1 Bacteroidota bacterium | reverse complement strand
GGTAAGGAGTTCTCCAATATTATGGCAACTATTCACAACGAAATCACAGTTAACGCAAGCATTGACAAAGTTTGGACAATGCTCACCGACCTTGAACTTTTAGACCAATACGACCCGACAGTAAAGAACGCAACTTTGGTTTCAACCGAGAAAACAGGCATAGGAGCAAAAAGAAAAGTGCTGATGCTTGACGGCAAAAATTGGTTTGATGAAAAGGTAACAGTGTTCAAACCAAACGAGGCGTTGACATATCAACTCACTGACTGCTCTTTCCCAATCAAAGGACTTCAACATAGTTACAGCTTTGAGAAAATCGGCAGCCAAACAAAAGTGAAACAGGTAATGCAATACACTGTAAAGTTTGGCTTGCTTGGAAAGTTGCTTGATGCAATGATGATACGCAAACAATCAGACAGCGGAATAAAAAAGTTTTTTGCTGGACTTAAATCGTATGCTGAAACACATTAAATAAAACTCATGGCTTACAACGAAAAATTAGCAAACCGTATTCGTGAATCATTGCAACATCTTCCCAACATTGAAGAAAAAGAAGTGATGGGAGGTTTGACATTTATGGTTAATGACAAAATGTGTAGGTATTATCAAAGACGAAATGATGTGTCGCATTGACCCAAACTTTCACGAAACAGCAATTGAAAAAACTGGTTGCAGAACAATGGACTTTACCAAACGACCAATGAAAGGTTATGTAATGATTGACGACACAGGAATGAAAACGAAAAAAGAATTTGACTACTGGATAAATCTTTCGTTAGAGTTTAACAGTAAAGCCAAGTCATCAAAAAAGAAAAAATAAATTTCAATAATTAATAAACAATTAAAATCAAACAACATGGCAAATGCAATCAACTGGTTTGAAATCCCAGTAAAAAATTTCAACAACGCAAAAACGTTTTACGAAACAATTTTAGGAGCAGAAATGCAACCAATGGAAGCAATGGGAATGAAGTCCGCTTTCTTCCCTGCCGATTTGAAAAGCGGTGCAATCGGTGGTTGCATCATTGAAGGTGCAGGTTATGAACCATCCTCAAAAGGTTCTTTGGTTTACTTAAATGGTGGAGAAGATTTAAGCGTTCCACTTTCAAAAGTTGAAGCAGCAGGCGGAAAAATTTTGATGCCTAAAACTGCAATTGGACCAAATGGTTTTATGGCTCACTTCACCGACACCGAAGGAAACAAGGTAGCTTTTCACTCAATGAAATAAAAAGCCACCCACTCCACCGCACAAAACACTCTTTCATTTTTTTTGCTCACACACGAACCCAACCCGAAAAAAAATGAAAGAGTGTTTTCGCCACCTCAAAAAATACAGAATACAAAAAGATAAAGGCACGAAAACTGGGCTATTATCTTTTAGAACTTTTACCTTCACAAAAAACAAATGGATGACAACAGCGAAATAAAAAAATCATTACAGACAATTCATAACTTTTCTGACGAGCAGTTGGACACTTTTATTTCCAAGTTAACTACCAAAAAAATTGACAAAAAAGAATATCTTTTGAAGCCTTCACAAAAGTGTAATTTTATGGCTTTCATAAACAAAGGTAGTTTTCGGTTTTACTCGTTGACAGACGCAGAAGAACCAACGCTACATTTTTTTACCGAAAACTCTTGGGTGGCAGATTATGAAAGTTTGATTTCGCAACAACCTACAAAAAACTTTCTTCAAGCATTAGAAAAAACAGAAGTGCAAATAATTTCATTAGATGACATTCATCTTTTAATGGAGCAATTCCCCGTTTTTAGAAACTTAGCAAGTTTAATGATCAAGTGGGTTATTCCTTCATCTCATCATATTTCAATTTCCAACTCATCGCCAGACGATAGATATAAAAAATTACTCAAAGAACATCCTGAATGGGTTAACAGATTTCCTCAAATGTATATCGCATCTTATTTAGGAATTACAAAAGAAACCTTTAGTAGAGTTAAAAGTAGGGTTCGTTGATTTTTTTGATTTGAATCATTTTTTGACAACTTCTTTATTTTGAGTTTTGCACAGTATGCAGTTCATGTTATTCAGTACAGATCTTTGTAGTCCTGCTTTCTTCAGCGAATGCCTCACGACAAACCGCCTTGCAGCTTACTAATGTGCATCGATGCTGTGCACATAAGGG
>JAYVZC010000070.1:0-5189 GCA_043783695.1 Bacteroidota bacterium | reverse complement strand
GGCAAAGAAATATGGGTAAAATTAGAGTCCGGTGGAAATGACAACACAGACTTTTATTATGTTACTATTTTAGAAATAGAAGCGATGAAACAAGAAGTTACTTCCAACGATATTTTTTCTGCTTTAAATACGGATGGGCATATAGCCTTGTACATAAATTTTGAAACGGGAAAATCAGATATCAAATCTGAATCACAAAAAACAATTAATCAGGTAGCTGAAATGATGAAAGCAAATCCGTCTTTAAAAATAAGTATAGAGGGACATACAGATAATGTTGGAAGCGCATCTGAAAATAAAACACTATCTGAAAATCGTGCTAAAGCAGTGATAAATGCTATTGTTGCAAAAGGCATCGACAAAACCAGAATGACCTCAAAAGGCTGGGGACAGGAAAAACCAATTTCTGATAATGGAACTGAAGAAGGAAAGGCGATCAACAGAAGAGTTGAGATTGTAAAAATATAATTTTAAAAAAATAGAATTGTCCTCAAACAATATGAATTAATCTTTCACTTTATGATGTAATGATTCTTCAGCAGTATGCCTAATAAGTTTGTGTGATTCTTCATCACCAATATATTTATCGATTGCTGAATGTCCTATATAAATAGCAGGAGTCAACACAATTGCAATAACTAATTTCACAGTATAACCAGTCAACGCCATATTAATAAACGTTGTAGTATCAACTTTCCCGGGCAGCCAAAATCCAATTCCTGCTACAATAAAAGTATCTATCAATTGTGAAACTATTGTAGAACCTGTACTTCTAAGCCAAATCATTTTACCACCTGTTTTATCTCTCAACAACCAAAAGATACTTACATCAATAAACTGAGAAACCAAAAACGCAATAACGCTACCTACAATAATCCACATGCTTTGTCCGAATACCGCACTAAACTGGTCATCGGTAACAACCGAAATTCCTTTTGCAGCAGGAACGCTCATAGCAAAAAATAAAATAACGAAAGCATAAACGATAAGAGAAGCAGTAATCAAGGATAATTTTTTTACTCCTGATCTTCCATAATATTCGTTGATTAAATCTGTAGCGATAAATACAACAGGCCATGGTAAAATACCAACGCTCATAATAAATGGACCCATATAAATGAGCTTCCCTCCTATCAACTCTGCAACAATTGCATTGGTGACAAAGATCCCCGCTAAGATGATGAATACTAATTCTTTTTTTGTCTTAAACATTAGACCTACGAATTACGCCCTTCGACTCCGCTCAGGGTGACAATTAGATTTCAATTAAAAATAACAACTCTGTGAAACTCTTTTGTTCTCTTTCTACTCTGTGTTGAAAAAAGTCGGAAACTAAAGTATCCTTTGTGACCTTAGTGCCTTAGTGGTAAAACGCCCTATTGCCCATCCAAAAACTCTTCAACACAATCATAAATATAATCCAAATCTTCATTTTTAATACAATATGGAGGCAAAATGTATACAATATTTCCAAGTGGTCGAAGGATAATTCCTTTCCCAATAAAAAAATCAGAAATCTGTTCTGCTAATGAATTCAAGTAATTGGTGTGTTCTTTTGTTTTTATTTCAAAGGCTATAATTGTTCCTAATTGTCTAACATCAATTAATGCTTTGTGCGATTTTATTTTTTGCAAAAAGACATTGTGCTTCTTTTCTATTCTGTCAATATTTTCAAATGCTAAAGGTTCATCAAACAAATCCATACTTGCTAATGCTGCTGAACAGGCTGTTGGATTTGCAGTATATGAATGTCCGTGAAAAAATGTTTTCATTTTATCATCACTCAAAAAAGCATCGTAAATAAATTTCGCACTGCTGGTAACTCCTAAAGGCATTACTCCGCCCGTTAATCCTTTACTCAAACAAATAATATCTGCTTTGTTATTTAGATAATCGTTTGCAAAAAACTTTCCTGTGCGACCAAAACCCGTCATCACCTCATCGGCAATTGTAATAACATTTTTAGCACGACATAGTTCAATCATTTTATCCAGACTTTCTGCTGAATACATAACCATTCCTCCGGCACCTTGAATCAAGGGTTCAAAAATAAATGCTGCAATATCTTCCTGCTTTAAAGCTTCCTTCAAAGCATTCAACGTTTCTTCCCCTTTTCCTTTTATAGGAACTGGAATATGAATCACATCAAATAATAATTTGGAGAAAGGAAGATTAAAAGCATTTCTTGCGCCTACACTCATGCCTCCAAAAGTATCGCCATGATAGGCATTTTCAAAAGCAATGATTTTATATTTACTAATATCTTGATTGCTCCAATATTGAAAAGCCATTTTCAAAGCCACTTCCACAGCAGTTGAACCATTATCGGAATAAAATATTTTGGATTGATTTTGTGGTAGACGTTGCAATAATCTTTCTGCTAAACGAACTGCAGGTTCATGTGTAAAGCCAGAAAAGATAGCATGTTCCAAAGTTTGCAATTGTTCCGAAACTTTTTGAGCAAGATAAGGATGAGCATGCCCGTGAACATTCACCCACCAAGATGCAATTCCATCTATATAACGATTTCCTTGATCATCAAAAAAATAAGCGCCTTCTCCTTTTACAATTGCAATTGGAAAAGGAGCAGTTTTTAATTGTGTGAAGGGATGCCACACTACATTTTTATCTCGTTCTTGTATTGTCATAAATGAAAGATCTCCTCTAAATTCCGATAAATATCGCAAATTCTGAGGAGATTTTATTTTATAAAAATGGTAGCTATTCTATGTTTAACCTTTCTGACACACCCCCAACCCCTCTCAAGAGGGGAATGGCTAGTAGTAAAATTGAAACTTTCCAACCTTTCAACTTTCCAACTATTGTTTTAAATACTCAAATTCCTTCGCATAACGCAAAATCACTTCTGAGTTTAAATCTTTTTCTTTATTGATACGTCCTAAAATCTTTAGTCCGCTATAATCAACAATAATTTCTTCGGATAATAGATGAGGAGCGCCATTGAACACGAGTCCTAATATGTTTACACCTCTACCTTTCAAAACATCTATGGATAATAAAGAGTGATTGATACTTCCCAAATAATTTTGAATAACCAAAACCACTTCTGCATCAAACTTTTTAATTAAGTCCACCATAAACTCTTTACGATTCAAAGGCACCATCAATCCACCAGCACCTTCCATCACTAATGTTGAATTTGTAGTGGAAGGCATATTGAGTTTATTCAAATCAATGTCTATTCCTTCCAATTCAGCAGCTGCATGAGGCGACATATACTGTTTTAACAAATAACCTTCAGGATGACAGATACTATCGGGGTTACTAACCCATTTTTTAACTTTAGCTGTGTCGGTGGAGAAAAAACTTCCTGTTTGAACAGGTTTCCAATAATCGGCTTTCAGGGCTTCTACTAGAACGGATGAAACAACTGTTTTTCCAACATCGGTTCCTATTCCGGTAACAAATATCTTTCGCATAAATTTTCTTTATGGTAATTTCAACGAAAATATAACATTTTGGTTACTTATCTAACATTTTTCTTGTCAAAACACCCATTTACCGCAGAACAAAGGTTTTTTACCTCTTTTTCAGTATTAAAAACATGCAGACAGATTCTCAAACGCTCTTTTCCCTTTGCTACTGTTGGGTTTAGTATCGGACGAACATCAAAACCTTTATTTTGAAGTTGTTCCGCCAGTTTTTTTACGGGATTGTTTCCTCCTACTACAATACATTGAATGGGACTATTACTTTCTATCAAAAATTGACTCACTTTTTTTGATATACTAGATTTAAATAAATCAATATTTTTTTGCAATTTTTTAATTTCTGAATTACTTTTTTGAAGCAATTCATAGGCTTGATGAATAGTAACCAAAGTTTTCACAGGCAATGCGGTGGTATAAATAAATGCTCGTGAAAAATTAATCAAATAATCTCTAAGTAAATTATTTCCTAACACAACCGCTCCGTGGCAACCTAATCCTTTGCCAAAAGTGTGTACTCTTGCAAAAATCTCTTTTTCTAATTTTAATTCCTGAACCCTTCCTTTTCCTCCATTAGAAGTGATCCCTGTTGCATGAGCTTCATCAACAATTAAATTGGCATCGTACTTTTTGCACATCAACGAAATTTCTTTTAACAAAGCATAATCTCCATCCATAGAATAAATACTTTCCACCGCAACATAGATTATGCCCTGCCTGCCGGTAGGCATGGCCTCTGCAATTTTCAAACGTTCTTCTAAATGTTTTAAATCGTTGTGACGAAATGCATAAGTTGTTGCAGAGGACATTTTCATTCCATCGTGTACCGATGCATGAATCAACTCATCATAAATAATAGTGTTTCCTTTTTGTCCGATAGCCGAAAACAAACCCACATTTGCATCGTAACCCGAATTGTAAATTAATCCGGCTTCTGCATTGTGAAATTTTGAAATGTAAGTTTCCAGATTTTCGGCATAGGATGTATTCCCTGCTAACAAACGAGATCCGCCTGAGCCATTGGCATTTTTTAATTTCGAATTTTCTTTGGATGTATGTTTTCCTAATTTTTCGGAACGGGCAAACCCCAAATAATCGTTGCTGCAAAAATCGATAAGTTTATTAGGCACAAGCAATTTACGCAAGGCATTTTGTTCTTGTCGTTTTTGAAGAGAAGAAGATAAAAAGGAATCTGCTGAAAATTTAGATCGACTCAAATTCTCCCGATTTTATTTTTTTTGAAACAGGTTGTGTTGTTCCTTTGAAGGCCTTGCGTGGATTTAATCCAAACAATTTGAACATTTCCATATCCGTATTAAAATCTGGATTTGGAGTGGTCAATAATTTATCGCCTGCAAAAATAGAATTTGCTCCTGCCATAAAACACAAGGCTTGTCCTTCCAAACTCATTTGTGTTCTTCCTGCGGATAAACGAACTACTGTTTTAGGAATTACAATTCGTGTAGTGGCAATCATACGAACCATATCCCAGATTGGAACCAAGGGTTGATTTTCTAATGGCGTACCAGCAATGGGAACCAATGCATTGATTGGAACTGATTCTGGATGAACTTCCATAGATGAAAGTGTTTTTAACATCTTCACTCTGTCTTCAGTAGTTTCTCCTAATCCAATAATTCCGCCTGAACAAACAGATACTTTTGCTTTACGAACGTTTTTTATTGTATCCAATCTATCATCATAAGTACGAGTAGTAATAATCTTTTTATAGCTTTCTTC
>JAYVZC010000069.1:0-5191 GCA_043783695.1 Bacteroidota bacterium | reverse complement strand
TGGCAGCTGCCGTATATTTCTTTTCTTGCTATGGAATGGGTCTGTAAAAAGTTAAGTAGTCCCAGAATGAAGAGTGGTTGTGATTAAAAGCACGTCAACGTGAAAATTTGCAGAAATGATTATAAGTACAGGCATACACAGGTGGGAAGTAAAAGGGCAAGCTCTTTTAAAAACTTTGGATGTGCGCTGATTTGCGGGGTTTTTAAATGTGCTTGCCCTTGTGGGGTGCAAATGATATTTAAATTTTTATTCCTTTGATAAGATTGTATTCGTTGGATTTAAGTCCGTATTGTGATTTCACATATTGTTTAATTCGTTGTACTCTGTCTTTTAGGTCGATGTAGGATGCTGACCGTGTTGCACGTGCTGTTTTTAATGGTTGTAATTTTTGTGCAACAGCATTATTCAAAGTCGTTACAGAGGTGGAAAAGGTTTGTAATTGCGCCAACTTAATATTATTGTTTGATGGAGCATAAGCAGTAAATTGACTGATTGTATTTATTAGGTCGTTAAAATATTGCGTCTGCGAACCGTAGGATTTTTCGGATTGTGATAATACTTGTGCTGTTGTCGGATTGTTCGGGTCTGTCGATGGTGTAGCAGGTGTAACAATTAATTTTGATGCACGCATTGTCTTAATAATTGCGTTTGCTGAAACAGCTTCGGTGGATTTTTTACCATATTGGGATTCGATAGCTCCTTTTATTTGTGGTAAAAGTTTGGTTATTGATACAGGATTTGATTTGAATGCTGCTTGTCGAGCATCTACAACGGCTTTATATTGCTGTTGTGTTGTTGCTTCGGAAGTATTTGAAGCAATTGTTGTTGTTACTAATGTACCAAAACCTATTATACTTTCTTGTGCACGAGGTGGCGCATACCCTGTAAAACCTTGTATGAAGGTTAGTAAATCTTGTGCTCTGCGGAGCTTTGCTCCAAAAGAGCTTTCGGTTGTTGATGCCATAATTTTTATGTTTTTAAGGGTTAAATTATGGTAATAACATTGGAAAAATAAAAATATTGTGTCGAGAGATAAATAATTTTATGCTCGAGATAAAGATTAAAAGGCATAAGATAAACAATTTTATGCTTGAGGTAAAGATTAAAATGCGTGAGATAAACAATTTTATGCGAGAGATAAAGAATGAAATGCTCGAGGTAAACATTTTTATGTGAGAGGTAAATATTAAAGTGCTCGAGATAAACTTTTTTATGCAAGAAAGTAAAACATAAGTACGTGAGATAAATATTGAAGGCTAAAAGATTTAAATAAATCTGATAGCGTTAAAAAAAATTAGATAGTAAAAATCTAATTTTGGAATATATACTTACCTATATGCACATTAAATTTAAAGACTGTTTTTCGACTACATTATTTATGCTGATTTTTAACCATTCAGTATAAAGGCTAGGGTTTTGCTCAATATCGTTAAGTAAATCAGTTATAGAACTGTATTTCCAGTTAATAGCCTCCATTTTATTTAAAATTGGTTTTTCATCTGAAATGCCGAAAAATACATGATCTAATTCATGTTCGTAGAGGTCATTATCGAGTTTCACTTTATAAATGAAAGAATAAATATAATCTAATTCAGCTTTTATGTCCATCTCTTCCACCAGTCGTCTTTTAGCCGCATTGAGTGTAGGCTCTGCTGGGAAAGGGTGACTACAACAAGCATTCGACCAAAGACCGCCTGAATGATATTTATCAAATGCTCTTTGTTGTAATAACATTTCGCCTTTAGAATTAAATATAAAAACAGACAAAGCTCTATGTAAAACTCCTTTTTGATGTGCTTCTAATTTTGGCATTGTTCCTATTTCAATGTCATTGTGGTCAACTAAAATTACGTGGTCGCTCATACAATATTAAATTTTATTACCTAAAATGTTGGTGTTATTGGGTTTTCATTAATGGGTTATGATTGCTAAATGTGAGTGCATTATATATGGTTCGTTGCATAACATATTCAACTTTATTGTTTTTGATAATAAATGCAGTTGGTGTTGTTTTAACTAATGGTTTTAAAGAATCCATAGTGACATTTATTATTTTAAAATCAATATTAAATGTTTTTCTGTAATTAAATTCAGCAAGACTGTCTTTAAGTGCTATACCTATTATTCTATCTACAACTTTTTGTTCTTTATAGCTTTTAACATTTTCGGTAGCATCCCAACAATGGGGACATTTATAGCTAAATACAAATATCAGATATGTAGAATCTTTGCTTGTTTTTACATATTTTGTTAATGCAGTATTTTCAATATTTTGATTTTGAAAAGGAACACTTGATATAATAGGTTCGCTCATTGTAAAACCACTTAAAATGAGCGAAATTGAAGCAAAAACAAGTATCATGTTTATTTTCCAAGTGCTTGCTTTTTCATTTACTGGCGGGGCATTTTTATATATAATGATACAAAAAAGCATAAGTAAAATATTACGAATAAAGGAAACAAGAGGTGAACTTTTTAAAAAATCAATTTCACCAAAACATCCGCAATCATTCTGGTTTTTGAAAAAATACGCATAGGCAAATAATACAGTAAAGAGTATTAATGCAATAAAACAAAACATTGAATATTTTTTTTGATTTACTAAAAGAATCATTGTAAAGCCGAGAACAATTTCAGCAACACAAATGACGGGAGCTAAATATGCGATATATCCTAATCCATATTTTTCTAATAAATTTTCAAATCCAGCAGTATTGACAATTTTACCTGCACCTGAAACAATAAAAAATAATCCAATAATAATGGATAAAGTAAAAGTGAAATATTTATTTTTCATTGGTAACTTTTTTTTTGAAAAAATTTTTAATTAAGCGGTATGTTAAACGAAATATAAAAAGGTAAAATAGTATTGGAACAATGTTGTGAAAAAATTGGTCTAAAATGTTTGGTAAATACGAAATTTTATTTATAGTTAAAGTAGTTAGCCATTTATAAGATTTTGAAGGCAAACCTAAAACAGATTGTGAATCATAATAAAAAATAAAGAATAAAAAAATGGCAATTGATATATAACTTACTAAAGCATACATCGCTAATAAAAAATCAGCAAAAGAGAACCGCTTTAAGCGAGAAATATAAAAACTATTTTTTAGAGTTTTTATGGATTTTGAACGAAGATTTGAAGTGTTTGTAATATCGGATAATAGCCAATATCCATCATATCTTAAAAATGGATTCAAGTTTACACCTATATGTATTAACAGCGCAATACCAATATAAAAGAGAACTGGGCTATTTGTAATTAAAAATACAATAAAGAGTATGGTTACAATAATAAATTCTATATATATACCGCCTAAATTAACAATCATTCTTTGTTTGGTTGGTAGCTTCCAGGCATCTGAAACATCTGCAAAAAAAACAGGGGAAAAAAGATAAAAGCCAAAACCTATACCTTTGTGATTTGCGCCAAATTTATTACAAGCAGCAACATGACCAAGTTCGTGTAACATTAAAATAATAAAAGAACAAGATACAAATACAAAAATATTAGAATAGGAAAACATGAAATTATTTTGATTGCTTTTAAAGAAAAATAAAATAAAAAGTGAAAACAAAAACATTAAAGTTAATAGCGAATAAAATATATACGGTATAAAAAAAGAGGAAAGTAAATTGCTGATAAATGAAAGAGATTTGCCCTTCCAAAAAATAAAACTCAAGCGTAAATGCAATTCACGTTCCTTTGCTTTTATTGGCAAATCACTTTTTATAATACCATAAAGAGCTAAATCGGAATAGAATAAATTATAAACAAACAATTGAGAAATAGGTTGATTTGTTTGAATTTTGTAGTTTTCGCAAATTTGAGAAATACTATTTATTCCATCAACTAAATTTATTAGTAGCTCGAATTGTTTCTTGATTTTTAATTGATGATTATTACTTTCAATCAATACGTGGTTTGCATCAAAAGGATAAATACGAACATTCGTATTTAATACCGGTATAATATTATTTATATTTTTAATTACCTGCTGCTCTTTTTTCATAACGTGATAGTGCAGCTAATACGGTTGATGTCGTTATAATTCGATGTATATCTTCGATAATATTATTTTGTCCTAAATCATTTTTTTTCCATTGTTTTATTTCTTTCGGATTTAAACAGTCTGCGGCAGGGACTCTTAACGCATAAGAAGAATCCCAAGAACCATCTTCATTTTGTTTTTTTATTATAGCATTGAAAAGTTGAGTTATTTTTTTATTGTATTGAATATAAATTTCTTTTGACGAGCAAAGTGCATTTAAAACTAATGCAGAGTAAAAAATATGCTCATCATTAAATTCATCTGCAAATAATCCATTTGCTTGTTGCAAGTCCAAAAGGGAGGGGATTGCATTTCGAATTGCTTTTCTTAAACTTTCATTTTTAATATTAACCGAGGCTTCTATAATTAAAGTCGTTGCATATAGTTCACTCGTCCACCAATAGGAAGACCATAACTTATTTTCTGAAATGTTTTGTAATAAATAATTTATCAATTTATTTTTTTCATTCTCCAATCCTACCATTTTTGAAAACAGAAGAAGAGTACCTGCGCTTACACAAATATGGCTTTGTATCCATCCTGAAACATCATTAATTTTAGATTCGTTTAAAGATTCTAATAATACAGTAGTGTTATTATAAGTTGTAAATCCTCCATCTTTTTGTTGATAGGTTAATAATTCTTTGACTTCATTATTTACATTTTGGTTATTTGAAATTAATCCAAGCAATGCGAAATTAGTAGAATCAGCATCTTCTATCCAACCATCAATATAAGCCCATAGAGGAGTTTTTTTTTGTTTTAAATAATATATTGCTTGGGTTAAATTAATTTTTTCTGTTAGACTTTTTTTACAATTAGAAATAGAATTTAAAACATATCCAGTAGTCCAATAGCCACTAAGCCAAGTATTAACAGGGCTGTCTTTCCAATTACCATCATTTTCTTGCTCTGTTGCAATGAAATTTATTGCTAATGAAAGAGCGTTATTAATGTCAATTTCAAAATTGTTTGTTAGTGCTACTTTATTATTAGATAGCCGAATTTTTATTTTAAGTGATTCGAGGTAAAAATCAACATTTTGAAGAATCGCTTGTACTTCTTTCTTTTTCAAGTCAATAACTAATTTCCAATAAGGACAATCTATTGTAGTAATAATATGTTTAGCTTCATCAAAA
>JAYVZC010000068.1:0-5201 GCA_043783695.1 Bacteroidota bacterium | reverse complement strand
TTCACATTCTGGATGTGCTAACAATAATGCACCCGGATGCTGATTTTTTAATTTTACTATTTTCTCTAAAGAAAAAATTTCGTGAACCATACATGCTCCATTCCAAAGCACCATGTTTCTTCCTGTTAATTTATTGATGTATGCACCTAAATTTTTATCAGGAGCAAAAATTATTTTCTGATCTATAGGAAGACTTTCAACAATTTGAATTGCGTTGGTGGATGTGCAAACTATATCGGTTAAAGTTTTTAAATCTGCTGAACAATTGATGTAAGAAATTACCAAATGATCGGGATGAAGTTTTTTGAATTCTGAAAATTTATCTGCAGGACATGAATCTGCTAATGAACATCCAGCTCTTAAATCTGGTAATAAAACTTTTTTGTTGGGAGAAAGAATTTTTGCAGTTTCGGCCATGAAATGAACTCCAGCAAACACAATGATATCAGCATTTGTTTTTGCAGCTTCCTGTGATAATCCAAGGCTATCACCAATGTAATCGGCAACGTCTTGAATGTCTGCATCCTGGTAATAATGGGCGAGTATGATTGCATTTTTTTCTTTTTTGAGCTTTTTTATTTCAGCAAACAAATCTAGCGAAATATCAATCGGAATATCCAAAAAACCTTTTGTCTGTAAATCATCACCCATAACAATAATATATTTTTTTATTTAAAATATTTAAAAATTTGTTGTTGTTGTTGGTCTGTTAGTTGGGTGTAAAAAAAAACAATAAAAGCATTGTATTTATGACTTCTAACAATCAACCAACAGAAATTAAAAAGTTTTTAGAAGATAACACACTGAACACTAGATTTGTTTAGGTTTATCAACACGTTGTTAGTATACTTTGCATCTAATAACTTCTTTGCAAAATTAAACTAATTTATGTTACCAAATTGTTGATTAGTCGTGTTAAATTCTAACATTAAAATGCTTGTGAATCCAAAAATTAATACAAGTGATATCGTATTTTAACAAAGCAAGAAAAATGTTCTAAACATTGATAACAAAGTCTTTTGTTATCAACAGGAATCGTGTTGATAAAATAAAAACTAGAGGGCTAATTATCAGCACATTATTTTTCAACTTTACAACCGTGTTGATAAGCCCCAAAAGCTGTTAATTACGATGTATAATCTCTAAATATTTTAAAATGAAGATAGCAATAGGTTGCGATCACGCAGCATTTTTCTTAAAAGAAAAACTTAAACCCTACTTAGTATCAAAAGGTTATGAGATAAAAGATTTGGGGTGCTATTCAGAAGAACGGGCCGACTACCCGGATTATGCTCATCCGGTGGCAAATGCCGTTGAAAGCAAAGAGTTTGATTTTGGTTTGTTGATGTGTGGAAGCGGAAACGGAATAAACATGGCGGCCAACAAACACAAAGGAATTCGTTCGGCACTGTGCTGGACCGCAGAAATAGCAGCGCTTGCACGACAACACAACGATGCAAACATTTTAACTTTGCCAGCAAGATACATAACAGAAGAAGAAGCAAAAAAATGTGTTGATGTTTTTTATACAACAGCATTTGAAGGTGGAAGACATAGTGATAGAGTGAAAAAGATTGCAGAAGGCTGCTAGGTTACGGATAACGAATTAAAACGAATTTACTAATCTGTGTTTGCTAAAAGAAGGAAAATTAAAATCGCCAACGAAATGCATTCCCCTCTAGAGAGGGGCAAGGGGTGTGTTTTAGGAATGCCCATAAAAAAAACAATTCTCCTATTGTTATTTCCTATTACCCTTTTTGCACAACAAAAAGATACCACAGCCATCCGTTATTCTAAAGTAATTACGGCTGCCGATTTAAAAACACGACTGACAATTATAGCATCCGATGCTTTTGAGGGCAGAGAAACAGGTAAAAAAGGCCAAAAAATAGCAGCAGACTATATTCAATCTCAATTTAAACGTTTTGGAATTCCTCCTTATAAGGACAGCACTTATTTTCAAACTTATCCGTTGAATATGATGATGCCTGTTTTGATGGACATTAGTATCAACGATAAAAAATTTATTAGCAACCAAGACTATTTTAGTTTCCCAGGCTTGAACGAACAAAAAATAGACTCTAAAAAAGTTTTGTTTTTGGGATATGGAGTAGACGAAGCAAATTACAACGACTATAAAGACGTTGATGTAAAAGGAAAAACAATAATGATTTTATCAGGAGAGCCGTTTAACAAGGATGGCAACTCTATTGTTTCGGGAAATAAAAGCCCTTCTCTTTGGAGCACTTATAGTAAAGTAAAAACTGAAAAAGCAAGAGAGGCTGGAGTGGGAGTGTTGTTGGTTGTTGTGGACGACATAGCCAAATCAATTGGAGATAACAAGCACAAACTAGAATCCCCTTCCTTGAAATTAGAGGCTGATAAAAATGAAATGCCAATTGTTTTTATTTCGAAAGAAATGGCAAATGCGATTTTGAAAAAAACAACGACCGAAAAAAGTATTGCGAAAATTTCGAAGAGCGGGAAACCATTAAAAATAAAGGCAAAGACGAACATTGTGATTGATGTAAAAAACAGCGGTCAAAAAATTGAAGCAGAAAATGTATTGGCTTATTTAGAAGGAACAGATTTAAAAGACGAATTGGTTGTTATCACAGCACACTACGACCATCTTGGAAAAGAAGGAAACGTAGTGTTTAATGGAGCAGATGACGATGGCTCAGGAACGGTTGCTGTTATTCAGCTAGCGCAAACTTTCGCGAAAGCAAAAAAAGAAGGACACGGTTCAAGAAGAAGCATTTTGTTTATGACTGTTTCCGGAGAAGAAAAAGGATTGTTGGGTTCTGCTTATTATACTGCGAACCCTGTTTTTCCTTTAAAAAATACCGTGTGTGATTTAAACATTGATATGATTGGAAGACAAGACGAGAAGCACAAAAACAATCCCAATTACATTTATTTAATTGGCTCCGATAAACTAAGTTCACAGCTACACAACATCAGCGAGCAAGCAAATAAACTATATTCTAATCTGGAATTAGACTATACCTTTAACGATGAAAAAGATAAGAACCGTTTTTATTATCGCTCCGACCATTACAACTTCGCGAAAAAAGGAATTCCTGTAATCTTCTATTTCAATGGCGTTCACGCAGACTATCACAAAGAAACAGACGAAGTAGAAAAAATAAATTTCGAAAAAATGGAGAAAATTACTCGGTTGGTTTTTTTCACCGCCTGGGAATTAGCAAATAGGAATGAGAGGATAATTGTAGATTCAAATAAGAAGTAGACAAATAAAAGAAAGTCGACAAAAACAAAAAGCAGACAATAGGCAAGAAAAACACAAATGAAAAACATGTGTGATTTTTGTAAAGACAAATCAAAACTTGTTTACTGCCAGCTGTCTACTATTATGTTGCTAATTGAAAAAGTATGTCACACGCAGAAGAATTATTTTTAGAAAAAGCCGAACTAAAATCATTCGACTTAGAACACCGCAAAACCATACTGCACAACATTTCTCAGTATGATAAAAAAGTGGTGGAGGGGAAACAACAGTTTTCTAATTTGGAATTGGCGAAGACCAGAGCTGCGGCATTGAAACAAAAAGCGATTGAAAATTTAGATAAATATTTAATTGAATTTGAAGCGAATTTTATCAAACGCGGAGGAAAAGTAATTTGGGCAACAGACGCTGAAGAGGCTGTAAAAGAAGCACTTCAGATTATGAAGAAAGCGAAAACAAAAACAGTAGTGAAAGCAAAATCCATGGCGACCGAAGAAATTAATTTCAACGAAGCTTTGGAAGAAGAGGGAATAGAAAGCATTGAAACGGATTTAGGAGAATACATTGTACAGCTCCGTAAAGAGCCACCGTATCACATTGTAACACCAGCCATGCATCTTTCAAAAGAGGAAGTAGCGAAAACATTTCACGAGAAAAAACAAACGCCTTTAGAATATACGCCCGAACAAATCACCAATTTCGTTCGTCAGGAATTGCGCGGTAGATATAGCAAAGCAGAAGTAGGGGTGAGTGGAGGAAATTTTTTAATTGCAGATGTTGGTGCAATAGCAATTACCGAAAACGAAGGAAACGGCTTGATGTCAGTAGCCTTCCCAAAAATTCAAATTGCGATTGTGGGAATAGAAAAAATAATTCCTTCTATTGCAGACTTAGATTTATTTTGGCCACTGTTGTCAACATATGGCACAGGACAAGCCCTTTCAGCATACAACACGATTTATAGCGGACCAAAACAAGCAGGCGAAAAAGATGGTCCCGATGAAATGTATGTGATTCTTTTAGACAATGGACGAACAAGCGTTTTGGCAGAAACAGAACAACGCAGAGCACTTTCCTGCATTAAATGCGGAGCTTGTTTAAATGCTTGTCCTGTTTACCAAACGGTTGGCGGACATACTTACGGAACAACTTACAGCGGACCGATTGGTTCTATTATAACGCCTCATTTTAAAGGCATGGAAGAGTTTAAGCATTTGAGTTTTGCTTCTACTATGTGCGGAAAATGTACAGAGGTTTGCCCCGTTAAAATTGACATTCACAAGCTTTTGTTGATCAACAGAAAACAATCTGTTGATATGAAGCTCTCTACCAAAACAGAAAATTGGGTTTGGCACTTTTGGAAAAAAGCAATGCTAAAGCGCAGTAAAATGGACAAAGGTGGAGCGAAGTTGAAAAACTTTATGATCAAACAATTTTTCAAAAAACAATGGGGAGAACGCAGGGAGTTACCGCAAGTGGTGAATAAATCGTTCAATCAAATTTGGCGGGAACGGAAGGGGATTAAGTAGAGCTACGTTCTTGCAAATGCGATTAACACCGAAAGCATATATGTAACCAGCCTGCCGGCAGGTGGTCCAATCCTGCAGCCCGCATGAGCGTCAGGCGTGCGGGAGGAAAAACATCCATTGTCTGCCTTGCCGGCCGACATCGGCACTAACCAATGTAAATTACAAAATGTCCTTTGGACTCCTATTTTATAATATTGGTATAAGCTACTTATTTATAGGGGAATTTTACGCTAAAGGAGTATAGGAAGTAGCCACTTGAAAATAAACTATTTTGATTTTTAATGCCCTTTTATCGAACAAGAAACCCTTGATGAACAAACATTTATCAAGGGTTTCTTTACTTGTACGCCCTTCCACACCAAATATGAATGAACTCCTTGAAGATACAAGGGAACTTGCTCGGATTTGGGACTTGCACGATC
>JAYVZC010000067.1:0-2149 GCA_043783695.1 Bacteroidota bacterium | reverse complement strand
TCCTATGTCAATTTTATCAATTCCACAGGCAGAAGAACTATTTGAAACAAGTGTCTATAAAACCGAAATTCTTATTAAATATAAAAAGGATATTCTCGGAAGTATTGAAGAACAATTAGCCGAAATAGACGAGAAAACATTATTGTTTTTGAATAGCGTTAAGAAAATTGTAATTAGTCTCTGCCAGAAAACTCCAAACTATCAGTAAAATCAATACTTTTGAACACTTTATTAAATCGAATATGTTTATAAATTATTGATTTTATTGACTTGTAGCGATTTTAACGTTGTATATTCGCATAAATTATCACATTATGCGCAAACGATTTGAAGAACAATTTAGTTTAGGAGTAATACCAATAGCAGATGTAAAAATCCGCACGAAGAGCCGAGATGAAATGCCTCCACTATTAGTTGCTTTGCAAACTATTTTTGTAACCAAAGAATTAAATGAATCTGTATTTGAACTTTTAGAATCAGTTATTTGCAAGGATAAAAAAGAAACAGGTCGTCAGGGCATGGATTTATGGCACATTTTGGTTTTAGGAGTAGTGCGCCATGCTTGCAATACTAATTGGGATAAACTCCATCATTACGCCAACAACGATATGATTATGCGCAACATAATGGGCTTGCATAATAATGAATTTTCTGAAGGCTTTTGTGAATTTGAATATCAAACCATTTTAGATAACGTATCGCTATTAGATGTTGATACCATTAATAAAATCAATGCTTTGGTTGTAGAACATGGCTTGAAATTATTTAAAAAAAAAGAAGATGAAGCCTTGGTTTTAAAAACAGATAGTTTTGTGGTTGAAACCAATGTTCATTTTCCTACTGATCTTAATTTGCTCAACGACAGCGTTCGCAAGGCATTGAAATGTGTCATAGCACTGGTGTTAAAAAAAGAAATTAGCGGTGAAGGATGGAGAAAAACAAAATCGACTATCAAACATTTCAAAACATTATTACGAAGCACCTCTTGGGCAGTATTTAAGGGCAAAAAGGAAGAGCATAAAAAAGAGATGGTTAAATTTTATCTTTCTACAGCAAAAGAAATAGAAACGAAATTAAAAGAAGCCTTAGTTGTATGCAAAGATGCGGAGCTTAAAAAATACACCAACTACGTGAGCTTATTCATCAATCAAATAGAAAGACGTTTATTAAAAGGCGAAACCATTCCTTCGCAAGAAAAAGTGTATTCCATATTTGAAGAGCATACGGAGTGGATTAGCAAAGGCAAACGTAATCCCGAATTAGGTAATTTGATGATGATAACCACCAATCAATATCACTTGATTATGGATTACAAAATTATGTTTAAAGAAAAAGATGCTGCGCAGGTAGAGCCATTATTAGAGCGATTAAAAGCCAGTTACCCAACTCGCACCATCAACAGTATTAGCATGGATAAAGGTTTTTGGAGTGCTTCGAATTATGAGAGTTGTGTTAAGGCAGAAATAAAAAACATAGTGATGCCTAAAAAAGGCAAGTGCAATAAAACAGAATACGAAAGAGAGCATGCTGAAACGTTTATCAAATTAAGAAACAAACACTCTGCGGTAGAAAGTAACATCAACATGTTAGAGCATCATGGCTTAAATCGCTGCATGGATAAAGGCAAAGAACATTTTGAGCGCTATGTTGCATTATCAGTATTAGCATATAATCTTCATATTGTTGGAAAAGAAATTATCCGTCAACAAAAAGAAAAAGAAAAGCAAGCGTTTAAAAAAGAGCTTCACAAACAAGCCGCCTAACAAAAATAACAAGTCATTGTAGCGGGAACGTGCGCCCTGTTACTAAAAACAGCACATTTTTGAAGCTCAAACACTAATTTGGACACTGTTTTTTTTTAGAGTTTCCCCAAAATAGTCGGCTTTTTTTTAATTATGTTAAAAAAAATAGAACTGTTTTTTTTAAATGGGTAGTTTTCTTGCTGGCACTATTTAGTTAATCGGGTACTAATTTATAAGTTCACTTGGTATTACTCGATTTCTATTACTTTATAGAACCCCCTCAAGGTAATCTTAAATTTTTTTTCCGTTTTCAAACTAAAACAAAATAGTAACTTCACGTATTATGAAACGAGAAGCAATTATAAATGCTTTAGACAGTGCAAGAAAAGATTTTGTTGTATATAGTG
>JAYVZC010000066.1:0-12159 GCA_043783695.1 Bacteroidota bacterium | reverse complement strand
GGTGGTGGAGTAGCTGGAACATTCAGTTCCACCGCAGGCTTGGTATTTGTAAGTACAGCAACCGGACAAGTAAATTTATTAGCAAGTACAGCAGGAACTTACACCGTAACCAACACAATAGCAGCAGCAAGCGGCTGTCCAGTAGTAACGGCAACAGCTACTATCACTATTAATGCGATAGATAATGCTTCGTTTGATTATACTCCATCTACTTTCTGTCAGACAGGAACTAATCCAATACCTACAATTACAGGATTACCGGGAGGAACATTCAGTTCTACAGCAGGATTAGTGTTTGTAAGTACTGCTACAGGTGAAATAGATTTGGCAGGTAGCACATTAGGAACATACGTTATAACATATTCTTCAAATGGACCTTGTCCGAATACATTTTCTTTTAATATTACCATAACCACAGCACCATCAGCGACCTTTAGTTATGCAGGTCCGTATTGCCAAAGTGGAGTTAATCCATTACCTACATTTCCTGTTGGTTCAAGTGCAGGTGTCTTTAGTTCCACAGCGGGGCTAGTATTTATAAGTACTGCAACAGGTGAAATAGATTTATTACTTAGTACTCCGGGAACATATACCGTTACAAATAGTATTGCTGCAGCAGGCGGATGTATAGCTTCTTCGGCTAGCACAACTATTATAATCGATATGCCTGCAACAGCAAATGCCGGCCTAGATGCTGCCATTTGCGCTGGTTCTACATATACTACACTTGGATCCATTGGTGGCAGCGCTAGTTCATCGACATGGACAACAAGTGGTAGTGGTAGTTTTAGTGGTTCTGTTTATACGCCTTCTGTAGCAGATATTGCAGCCGGAAGTGTTACATTAACAATAACAACAGATAATCCTGCTGGTGCTTGTGGTGCCGTGTCAGATGCAATGATACTTACAATAAATTCGCTTCCTAATGCAAACGCAGGATTTACGGCAACACTTACTTGTGATTCTACTAGTGTACTGTTGATTGGTTCATCTACAACATCCGGAGTTACATTTAATTGGGCTGGTGCAGGAATTGTATCTGGTGGAACAACAGCAACTCCAATTGTAAATGCTACTGGAACTTATACTGTAACAGTAACGAATCCAGCGAATAGTTGTACATCAAATGCAACAGTTGTAGTTTCAAGTAATACCACACCTCCTGTTGCCGATGCGGGAGCACTTCAAAATATTGGCTGTGGTACACCTACAGCAACGTTAAACGGTTCTGGCTCTAGTTCTGGAGCGACCATTAGTTATACTTGGACTACAATAGGTGGAAATATTGTATCTGGAGGAAGTACCACCTCCCCTGTTGTTAATCAAGGAGGAGTTTATACTATAACAGTTACTAATACATCTAACGGCTGTTCTTCTACTGACACGGTTTCGGTACTTAGTTCACCTACCCCTGTTGCTTCTTTTACTGCAACTCCATTAACCGGGACACCTCCATTAACAGTTAACTTTGCAAATTCAAGCACAAATTCCAATACATATTTCTGGGATTTTGGTAACGGTACTACATCAACAGCTACATCTCCCGGAGATATTTATAATACGCCAGGAACATATATTGTAACTCTGATAGCATCATTTAATTCTCTATGCCCAGATACAGCACAGGCTACCATCATTGTGTATGATAATTTTACAATCTTTATTCCAAATACCTTCACACCCAATGGAGACTTAAATAATGATTTGTTTATTTTGACATCAACCGGAGTAGCTGATTTTAAAGGAGATATTTACGATCGTTGGGGATTGAAGTTATTTGAGATGACAAACATTTTAACAGGGTGGGATGGAAAAACAAAAGCAGGAATGCTTGTGCCTGATGGAACATATTTTTATGTATTTAATGTAAAAGGTCAGGATGGAACAGAACATGCTTATAAAGGATTTATTAATTTGTTAAGGTAAAAGGAATTAATTCATTCTTCTAAAATTTATGCGCTCCTGTATTTTTTACAGGAGCGTTTTTGTTTCATATCATAAATTTCTCATTTGTTTTGCGATACCCCCCCCCAAAAATAACCCCTCTCCTAAAATTTTTTAATTTATAATTCATAACCCACAATTTTTTAGGGGGTGTTGATAAAAAATAATCAATTTTTTGACAAGCACCCCCTCTCTTTTTCTATATTTGTGTCGAAAATTTGATTTTTATCGGAATCACCCCAGTTTTTTATGACATATTTATCCCAATTAATTTAATAACTTAATCAACTAACTCAATGGCAATCCACAGATTTAAAGCATTAGAAACTGTACTCACCAGAGTACCAGTTGATGTTCACATGCCAAATAACAAGGTATCTGAATTTTTTGGCGAAAACGTATTTGGCATTGATGCTATGCGGGAACACCTTTCAGAAGAAGGATTTAACAGCGTTATGGCTGCAATGGAAAAAGGAACTCAAATAGATAGAAAGATGGCCGACCAAGTGGCTGCTTCTATGAAAGGTTGGGCGAACGGAAAAGGGGCAACACATTACACACACTGGTTTCAGCCATTAACAGGAACGACTGCTGAAAAGCATGATGCATTTTTTGAACCAACAGAAGGCGGAAGAGCAATCGAACGTTTTGGAGGAGGACAATTAGTGCAACAAGAACCAGATGCTTCTTCTTTCCCGAACGGTGGAATCCGTAATACATTTGAAGCTCGCGGTTATACTGCTTGGGATCCAACATCTCCTGCTTTTGTGATTGGTAAAACATTATGTATTCCAACCATTTTTGTCTCCTACACCGGTGAGGCATTAGACTTTAAAACACCTCTATTAAAAGCATTATCTGCCATTGATAAAGCTGCTGTAGATGTTTGCCAGTATTTCGATAAAAATGTTACCAAAGTAAACGCTACATTGGGTTGGGAACAAGAATACTTTTTAGTAGATGACGCATTGTTTAATGCCCGTCCCGATTTGTCAATGACAGGTAGAGCTTTGTTTGGACATATTCCTGCAAAAGGACAGCAATTAGATGATCATTATTTTGGTTCTATTCCAGACAGAGCAACTTCTTTTATGCGTGATTTCGAAATCGAATCTTTGAAATTAGGTATTCCAATCAAAACTCGTCACAACGAAGTAGCACCAAATCAATTTGAGTGTGCACCGGTTTTTGAAGAGTGTAATTTAGCTGTTGATCACAATCAATTATTGATGGATGTGATGGAGAAAGTAGCCCGCAGACATAATTTCCGCGTGTTATTGCACGAGAAACCTTACGCAGGTGTAAACGGAAGTGGTAAGCATAACAACTGGAGTTTGGGAACAAATACAGGAGTGAATTTATTGAGTCCAGGTAAAACACCAAAAACCAATTTACAATTCTTAACTTTCTTTATCAATACCGTAAAAGCAGTTCATGATAATGCTGATTTATTGCGTGCATGTATCGCCACTGCTAATAACGATCATCGTTTGGGAGCAAACGAGGCTCCTCCCGCAATCGTATCTGTTTTCTTAGGAACTCAACTTTCAAATGTATTGGATGAGTTGGAAACCAAAGTAAAATCAGGAAAAATGAGTCCGGATGAAAAAACGGCTCTTAAATTAGGAATAGGAAAAATTCCGGATATTTTATTGGATAATACCGATAGAAACAGAACTTCTCCATTTGCTTTTACAGGAAATAAATTCGAATTTAGAGCAGTAGGTTCTTCGCAGAATTGTGCCGGTCCAATGACGGTATTAAACGGAATTATGGCCGATCAGTTAGTGAAATTTAAAATGGCTGTAGATGCTTTAATAGCAAAAGGAGTAGAGAAAGACGAAGCTATTTTTCAAGTATTGAGAGAATGTATTGTTGCTTCTAAAAAAATACGTTTCGAAGGAAATGGTTATGGCGAAGAATGGCTGAAAGAAGCAGCTAAACGCGGACTTTCAAACATTAAAACAACACCATTGGCTTTGAGTGCTTTTGTATCAAAACAAACTATGGATTTGTTTGAAAGAAATGGGATTATGAGTGAGCGTGAGCAACATGCACGTTACGATATTTATTTGGAAACGTACACCAAAAAAATTCAGATAGAATCCCGTGTAATGGCTGATTTAGCTATGAATCACATCATTCCTACAGCAATTAAATATCAAACTATATTAATTGATAATGTGAGAGGTTTGAAAGAAATTATGCCTGCTACAGATTTTAAGAAAAGTGCTCAAATTCAGATGGAAATGATTACGGAAATTTCAGAACACATCAATACCATCAAAACAAAGGTGGATGAAATGACCGAATCTCGCAGAAAAGCCAATACTATTACGGATGTAAAACAGCAAGCAATCGACTATTGTGACAAGGTAAAATCTTATTTCGATGTAATTCGTTATCACGTAGATAAGCTCGAAATTTTGGTAGATGACGAGAGTTGGCCATTACCTAAATATCGCGAATTATTGTTCACCAAATAGTAGGCCAAAACACCACAAATCCCTGTTGAAATTAGTTTTGACAGGGATTTTAAATTTTAGAATTGTAACGGTAACATAAAATAGACGCAAAAAGAATTTTTTTGTTTCAAATATTTATTTATTTTAGCACCCATTAATGTAAAACCAAAAATCTATTATGAAGATATTTACAAAATTAACTGCAGCATTAGCACTTATCCTTTTAATTTCCACTTCTGCTGTAGCTCAGAAAAATTTCATGACGGATGCTAAAAAAGCATTTGAAAGTCAAGAATATTTCAACTCTATCGAGCTTTACAAAAAAGCATACACAAAAGCTAAGAAAAAAGAAGACAAAGCGTTTATCGTTTTTCAAACAGCTGAGTGTTACAGATTAATTGGTGACAACAAACAAGCAGAAGCTTGGTATATAAAAGCTATCAAGGCAAATTATACTGAGCCCAAAGCAAAATTATATTTGGCAGATTCAAAAAAGGCTCAGGAAAAATATAATGAAGCGTTGGTCGAATACAACAATTACAAAAAAGAAGTTCCATCTGATCCTCGCGGTGAAGATGGTGCTAAATCTTGTGAGTTAGCCCAAAAATGGAAAGATGCTCCAACTCGTTATAAAGTAGAGAACGTATCTTTATTAAACACTAAGGATCCTGATTTTGCCCCTTCTTATGCGGATAAAAAATACAACAAATTATATTTTACATCCATGCGACCAGGTGTTATCGGTTCATCGATAGACGGGACTAACGGTGAAAATTTTTCTGATATTTTTGAAGCAATGATGGATAAAAATGGAAAATGGAGTACTCCTACTTCTCTTCCGGAACCATTAAATACAAAAGACAACGAAGGATTAAGTGCTGTTTCTAAAAAAGGTGATTTAATTATTTTCACTCGTTGTGTCGTTGATAAAAAAAATGTTACATACAACCAACTTTGGTCTGCTCCTAAAAAAGGAACATCTTGGGGAGAACCTACAAAATTGGCTTTTTGTATTGATACTTTAAAATTCGCTTCTCCCTGTCTTTCAACAGACGGACAAACATTGTTCTTCTCTTCAAACATGTCGGGCGGACAAGGTGAAAACGATATCTGGATGTCGAAATTTGAGAAAAAAGCTGCAAAATGGGGCACACCAATTAACTTAGGCCCATCAATCAATACTCCAGGAAATGATGTTTATCCTTTCATCCACGAAGATGGTACTTTGTACTTTGCTTCAACTGGTCACTTAGGAATGGGTGGTTTAGATATTTTCAAAGCTGAGAAAAAAGGCGATGCAGAATGGGGAAATGTTACTAACATGAAATACCCAATCAATTCGGCTGGTGATGATTTCGGTATTATTTTCGAAGGGAAAAAAGAAAGAGGTTATTTATCTTCTAACCGTGAAGGAACAAAAGGTGCAGATGACATCTGGTCATTCGTTCTTCCTCCATTATTGTTTACTATCGAAGGTGTTGTTACAGATTGTAAATTCAAGGAAGTTATTCCCGGTGTAACTATTAAATTAGTTGGTTCTGATGGTTCTTCTGTTGAAACAAAAACAGATATTGCCGGATATTATAAATTTGCAGAAAACGGAACGGCTCGTTATGTAAACCCCAATGCTTCTTATGTAATTACTACGCAAGTTGGAATTGATGTTAAAACAATACAAGCACCTGTTGGTTTCTTGAATAGTTCTGATAAAGTAAAAGAAACAACTGTTGGTGTAGAAGAAGCAAAGATATTTAAACACGATTTCTGTTTAGTTCCAATTGAGCGTTTCATCCGTTTCCCGGATGTATTGTATTTATTGGGCAAATCAGATTTAGAGCACCCTTCAAATCCACGCGATTCATTAAATTTCTTATACCAAACATTGTTGGATAACCCAACATTCGTAATAGAATTAAGTTCACATACCGATTTCCGTGGTTCTGATGCTGCTAACCAGAAATTATCTGAAGCTCGTGCTAAGTCTTGTGTGGATTACTTGATCTCTAAAGGAATTAACCCTGAGCGTTTAAAAGCTAAAGGATATGGTGAAAAAGCACCAGTTGAAATTAAAGATGGAGAAGGTAAAGTAATAGCGACTTTAACTGAGAAATACATCACGAAAGAAACAAAAGGTAAATCAAAAGAAGAGTTTGAAGCAATGATGCAGAAAAACAGACGTACGGTATTCTCCGTATTGCGTAAGGATTTCGTAGATCCCAACGCTCCAAAAGAAGTTCCTGTAACAACGCCAACTCCTCCGAAACCAACAGAAGAAGAAGGTGAATAAAAATAATTTCTTCGTGAAAAAGAAATCAAAAACATCCCGTACTTTTACGGGATGTTTTTATTTTGTAACATTTCATAATGTTGTTGCAGATTATTTTGACGTCATACTGAGCATTCTGCGTTGTAGCAGTAATACCAATACTTAGCTCAAAATAGTCCAAAGGATATTTTGAGCTAAGTATTGTAAATGCCGAGAGAGTAACTGTTATAGTGCAAAATTGCAAAGCAATTATTGGACTACCTGCCTGCCGGCAGGCAGGTTACAGATACCGATTCGGTATAATTATCGAAGTATAACGAATAAAATCCCACGTCACCCTGAGCATAGTCGAATGGGTAAGTAAGAAGAAGCTCGATGTGACAACAATTAAAATAGCAAAGAATGAGTACCGATAACAGATATAATCAACGTGGCGTTTCTGCATCTAAAGAAGATGTACACAAAGCTATTTCTAAAATTGATAAAGGACTTTTCCCAAAAGCGTTCTGTAAAATTGTACCCGATTATTTAAGTGGTGATGAAAACTATTGCATTGTTATGCATGCCGATGGTGCCGGAACAAAATCTTCTCTTGCATACACATATTGGAAAGAAACAGGTGATATTTCTGTATGGAAGGGAATAGCTCAGGATGCTATTGTAATGAATACAGATGATTTATTATGCGTTGGTGCCATCGATAATATTTTACTTTCATCCACTATCGGAAGGAATAAAAACAATATTCCCGCTGAAGTACTTTCTGTTATCATTAATGGAACGGAAGAAGTATTACAACAATTAAGAGATCATGGAATAGGAATTTATTCTACCGGTGGAGAAACAGCTGATGTAGGAGATTTAGTGAGAACGATTATTGTTGATTCAACAGTTGTCTGCCGAATGAAGAGAAGCGATGTCATCGATAATAAAAACATTCAATCTGGTGATGTAATTATTGGTTTGTCATCTTCAGGTAAAGCTAATTACGAAACAGAATACAATGGTGGAATGGGAAGTAATGGATTAACTTCTGCCCGTCACGATGTGTTTGAAAAATCTCTTGCGAAAAAATATCCAGAAAGTTTTGATGCCGCTGTTCCTGAAGAATTAATTTATTCAGGAAAAATGAAATTGACTGATAAAATTAATGTTGAATACAAGTCTCCGAACTCCGAACTCCCGACTCCCGACTCTATAACTGCAGGAAAATTAGTTTTGTCACCAACAAGAACATACGCACCTGTCATCAAAAAAATAATTGATAACCATCGTGCAGTTGTACACGGAATGGTTCATTGCAGTGGAGGTGCTCAAACCAAAGTATTGCATTTTGTAGATAACGTACATGTAATAAAAGATAATTTATTTCCCGTTCCACCATTGTTTAAATTGATTCAGGAACAAAGCAACACGGATTGGAAAGAAATGTATAAAGTGTTTAACATGGGACATCGTATGGAAATATATGTTCCTGAAAATATAGCAGCTGATATTATTGCCATCTCAAAATCATTTGGAGTTGATGCACAAATTGTTGGAAGAGTGGAAGCATCAGCAACAAAAAAATTAACAATCATTTCCGAAAACGGAACATTCGAGTATTAGCGTAGCAGTGTGCAAACGGGCAGTAGGCAATAGGCAAAGGGAAACAATGTCTAATGTTGCTGCCAATTTATTTTGTACTTTTGTATCCCGATAATAAGTTCGGAAATAAATTTTTCAATTTTTCAATTTTCAATTAATAATTAAGTAAAGTGTTAGATAAATTAGCAGCTATAAAAAGACGTTGGGAAGAAGTTGAACAAAAACTGTCGGATCCCAAAGTAATTGGCGACATGAAAGAATTTAAAAAATTCAATAAAGAATATAAAGAACTTACAGCAGTTGTTAATGCCTACCACGAATATAAAAATGTGGTGGAGAATATCGAATTTAACAAAACCGTTTTTGCCACGGAAAAAGATGAAGAGATGAAGGAGATGGCGAAAATAGATATGGAAGAATTGCTTCCAAAAAAGGAGCAGATGGAAAATGATATTCGCCAAATGCTTGTGCCTAAAGACCCTGAAGATGCGAGAAATGCTGTAATGGAAATTCGTGCCGGTACCGGTGGAGATGAAGCAAGTATTTTTGCAGGAGATCTTTTTAGAATGTACTGCCGCTATTTTGATGAAAAAGGATTGAAATATGAAATTGTAGATTCCAATGATGGAACAATGGGAGGATACAAAGAGGTAATCATTAATATTAACTCTGATGGTGCATACGGAATGTTGAAATTTGAAGCAGGTGTTCATCGTGTTCAACGAGTTCCATTAACTGAAACAATGGGAAGAGTTCATACATCTGCTGCAACTGTTTTGGTTATGCCTGAAGCCGATGAAGTGGATGTTGTTTTAAATCCGGGTGATATAGAAATGCAAACTTCCCGCTCCGGTGGTGCAGGTGGACAAAACGTAAATAAAGTAGAGACAAAAGTGCAGTTGACTCACAAGCCTACAGGTATAGTTGTTGTTTGTCAGCAAGACCGCTCACAATTAGGAAACCGTGAAATTGCAATGCAAATGTTGCGAACAAAAATTTACGACATCGAATTGCAAAAACATTTAGATGCAATATCAAAACGCAGAAAAACAATTGTTGCAACAGGAGACCGCTCCGAAAAAATTAGAACATACAACTATCCACAAAATAGAATTACAGATCATCGTATAAATATGACGGTTTATAATCTAACTGATTTTATGGATGGGAAAATTCAAGCGATGATTGATGCACTTCAATTGGCTGAAAATACAGAGAGATTGAAAGAAGGCGGGATGTAGCCCCACCCGGGCCTCCCCGAAGGGGAGGAGTGATGGGTGTTAAAAAAAATGGAAAAACTAAATATTACAAATTCACTTTATCTGTTCCTCCCCTTTGGAGAGGTTAGGAGGGGCCAATGACAAGAACAGAATTATTCGAAAATATTAAAAAGAAAAAAAGCTTTCTCTGCGTTGGCTTGGATTCTGATATTTCTAAAATCCCTCAGCATCTTTTAAAATCGGAAGATCCTATTTTCGAATTCAACAAACAAATTATTGATGCTACAAAAGACTATTGTATTTCCTTTAAACCAAATATGGCTTTTTATGAAACGCAAGGTGCAAAAGGTTGGATAAGTTTAGAAAAAACAATCAAGTACATCAATCAAACTTGTCCCGATATTTTCACCATCGCAGATGCAAAACGTGGCGACATAGGAAATACTTCTAAACTGTATGCAAAAGCATTTTTGGAAAACTTAAATTTTGATTCCATCACAGTTGCTCCATATATGGGAGAAGACAGCGTTACTCCATTTCTGGAATACAAAAATAAATGGGTAATACTTTTAGCGTTAACTTCTAATTCCGGAGCAGCAGACTTTCAATTGGGCGAGATGTTATTCCCCTCTGGAGGGGGCAGGGGGAGGATTTTTGAGAATGTTCTTGAAATCTCTAAAACTTGGTCAACACCAGATAATATGATGTACGTTGTTGGAGCTACCAAAGCAGAAATGCTTTCTGATATCCGTAAAATTATTCCTGATAGTTTCTTGTTGGTTCCAGGTGTTGGTGCTCAAGGCGGAAGCTTAAGCGATGTTGCTAAATACGGAATGAACAAACAATGTGGTTTATTGGTAAACTCATCGCGAGGAATTATTTATGCAAGTTCTGGTGAAAATTTTGCAGAAAAAGCAAGAGAGGAAGCTATGAAATTGCAAAAGGAAATGGAAGTATTATTGTCAGAATATTTATAAATTTGCCTCAAGAAAAAATAATCGGATACTCCTGCGATTATTCAAAATTTTAATTTTTAGGAGTATCTATGACAGAAGAATTCTTACATCACATCTGGAAATTCAGATTGTTTAATCAGCTGGAGCTGAAAACCACCCAAGGAGAACTTGTTGAAATTCAAAAAACCGGCAACCATAATTTTGATGCCGGTCCCGATTTTTTTAACGGTAAAATAAAAGTTGGTGAAACCTTGTGGGCCGGTAATGTTGAAGTCCACATTAATGCCAGCGATTGGAAAAGGCATTCTCATCAAAATGATAAAGCGTATGATAATATTATTTTGCATGTTGTGAATGATGCGGATGTTACTTTGTATAGAAGTACAGGCGAGCAGATTCCTACCATCGAAATAAAAAATAGAATTCATAAAAAACTCTATCAAAATTATCTCGATTTTAAATCTAGTAACGACTGGATTCCTTGTGAAAAACAAATCTCCTCGGTTCCTCCACTTATTATCAATAATACTTTAGATAAATTATTGTTGGAACGATTGGAACGTAAATCGCACTCTTTAATAAATAGTCTAACCTTAAATAATAATAATTGGGAAGAAACATTTTATCAGAATTTAGCTCGTAACTTCGGATTTAAAACCAATTCAGAACCTTTTGAGCTACTTGCAAAATCACTGCCTTCAATAATTTTAGGAAAACATAAAAACAGTCTTTTGCAAATAGAAGCTTTGTTATTCGGACAAGCGGGAATGTTATTTGAACATTTTGAAGATAAATACCCTCAGCAACTTCAAAACGAATATGCTTTTTTGAAACAGAAATTTAAATTGCAACCAATTGAAAAACATTTATGGAAATATTTACGCTTACGTCCTATTAATTTTCCTAGTATTCGTATCGCTCAGTTTGCAAACTTGATTTTTAATTCAAGTCATTTGTTTTCTAAAATTTTAGAATTAGAAAATGCCAATGAACTTGAAAAGATAATGAATGGGTCTGTTTCTGAATATTGGGAAAGGCATTTTATTCTTGATAAGAGTTCAATTAAAAAGTCTAAACATTTGGGTAAAGAAGCAATCAATAACATTATTATTAATACCATTGTTCCTTTTTTATTTGTTTATGGAAAACAAAAGGCCGATGAAAAATATATCAATAGAGCATTGTTGTTTTTGGAGCAAATCGCAGGAGAAAGCAATTCCATAATCAAAAAATGGGACTCTATGGGTGTTTCAATTAATACCGCTCATTCGACACAAGCCTTACTACAGTTGAAAAATGAATATTGCAATTCTAAAAAATGTTTAAACTGTTCTATCGGCAATTATTTACTAAAAAATTCGTAATTTTATCGTTGCTAAACTACTCCTCAATGATAAAACGTATACAATCTTGGTTCGAAACAAAAGCATTTGGTGTTTGTGAATGGTGGGGCAAAAAACTCGGTATAAACTCTACCAAAATTCGTATGTATTTTATTTACCTTTCTTTTTTTACAGTTGGATCTCCAATTATATTATACTTTGTGATGGCTTTTGTTTTAGAAAACAAAGAATTTTTTAAGCCATTTAAAAGTAAAAAAAGAAGTGTGTGGGATTTATAAATTTTATTCAAATAATACCCCGAAGTTCTACTTCGGAGGTTGGTTTGTGTAATGATTATTTTTGCGAAGCAAAAAATTTTTCAAAATGATGGTCGGCTTT
>JAYVZC010000065.1:0-12176 GCA_043783695.1 Bacteroidota bacterium | reverse complement strand
TTAATAGCACATCCTATAATTATTTTTGCAATCTCATTTTCTGACATAAATAAATTTTTCTATGCGTCCTCTGCGCCTTCTTTGCGTTCTCTGCGGTTAAATGTTTAAATATGCTCCTAATCCATGTAATCCGCCTTCTCTTCCAAATCCACTTTCTTTATACCCACCAAACGGAGAAGTAGGATCAAACTTGTTATAAGTGTTTGCCCAAACAACTCCTGCTTTTAATTTTGAAGTCAAATTGAAAATCTTAGAGCCTTTGTCAGTCCACACTCCTGCTGATAATCCATAAGGAATATTGTTTGCTTTTTCAATTACCTCTTCAATTGTTCTAAAAGTTTGAATCGCTAAAACAGGTCCGAATATTTCTTCCTGAACAATTCTATGTGATTGAGAAACATTTAAAAAAATTGTTGGCTTACAAAAATTTCCTTTCTTCGGAAGATTGCATGATGGTTGATAAATTTCGCCTCCTTCATTTTTTCCAATCTCAATGTATTCTTGAATTTTTAATAACTGTTGCTTTGAATTAATCGCTCCGATATCTGTATTCTTATCCATTGGATCACCCACTTTCAAAGTTTCCATTCTGTCCTTCAACTTACGAATCACAATATCGGCAATACTTTCCTGAACAAACAAACGAGAACCGGCACAACAAACATGTCCTTGATTAAAAAATATTCCGTTAATAATTCCTTCTACTGCTTGATCTAATGGAGCATCTTCAAAAATAATATTTGCTGCTTTTCCACCCAATTCAAGTGTGCATTTTTTATCCGTTCCCGCGATTGATTTTTGAATCCATTTTCCAACATTGGTCGAACCGGTAAAAGCAATTTTATTTATATCAGGATGATTTACAATGGCTGCTCCTGTTTTTCCGGCACCTGTAATAATATTTACAACACCTTTTGGCAAACCACTATCACGAATCAATTCTGCTAGTTTCAATGCAGTTAAAGGAGTTGTTTCGGCAGGTTTTAATACAACTGTATTTCCTGCAGCCAATGCCGGAGCTATTTTCCATGCTGCCATCAATAATGGAAAATTCCATGGAATAATTTGTCCTGCGACACCCAAAGGTTTTGGATTTTTGTTTGGAAAAGCATATTCTAATTTATCGGCCCATCCGGCATAATAGAAAAAATGATTTGCTGCTAAAGGAACATCAATATCTCTGCTTTCACGAATTGGTTTTCCGCCATCCAGTGTTTCAATCACTGCAAATTCACGAGCACGTTCTTGCATCAATCTTGCAATGCGATAAATGTATTTCCCTCTTTCTTTTCCAGATAACTTACTCCACTTTCCAAAAGCAGCACGGGCCGCTTTCACCGCTTTGTCAACATCTTTCTCATCTGCATCCGCCACTTCTGAAAGCTTTTCATCTGTTGCAGGATTGTAAGTGGCGAAATATTTTTTGCTGTTTGGTTTTACAAACTCCCCGTTGATAAACAAATCATATTGCTTCTTAATGGAAACATGTTTTGAATCTTCCGGAGCAGGAGCTAAATCCCAAGCTGCGTTAAATTTTAATTTTTTTTCTTGTTTTGACATATTCTATTTTTTCTCAATCGTGAGATTAATCTTTTGAAAAATAATCTGAACTTTGATAAACTCCTGTTGTTTGTTTTGCTATTTGCATCAATACATCGTTTGCTAAACTACTTGCTCCGAAACGAAACCATTCATTACTTAACCAATCAGCACCCAATGTTTCATTTACCATGATTAAATAATGTAATGCTAATTTTGATGTTGAAATTCCGCCTGCAGGCTTCATTCCAACCATGCGTCCTGTTGCGTAATAATAATCGCGGATAGCTTCCAACATTACTAATGTTACAGGCATTGTTGCTGCCGGAGAAATTTTTCCTGTTGATGTTTTAATAAAATCGGCCCCAGCATACATAGCAATATCGCTTGCTTTACGCACATTGTCCAAAGTAGAAAGTTCACCTGTTTCAAAAATGACTTTTAGTCTAGCTTTCCCACATGCTTCTTTAATGGATGCTATTTCGTCAAATACAAAATTGTAATTCCCTTTTAAAAATTCTCCTCTGGAAATGACCATGTCAATTTCATCGGCACCATTATCAACTGCAAATTTTGTATCGGCTATTTTGATTTCGTGAGTTGATTGTCCGCTTGGAAATGCCGTTGAAACGGAAGCCACTTTAACGCCTGTTCCTTTTAAAGAATCTTTTGCAGTTTTAACCATGGATGGATAAATACAAACTGCTGCTACTGTGGGCAAACCGGGAATTACGTCATGCAAATGAACCGCTTTATAACACATTTGCTTCACTTTTCCTTCTGTATCTTTTCCTTCCAAAGTTGTAAGATCTATCATGCTCAAGATCATTTTCAATCCATGCATTTTCGATTCTTTTTTGATGCTTCTGCTCGTAAATCTTGCTACACGCTCCTCAATTCCTACTTGGTCAATTGTTGGAGTGTTTCTAAAATCAGGAAGTATTATTTTTGTATTCATTCTGCTCGGAAATAAATGGATAGCAAAGATATTCAAAAAATCTTTAGGGGTTTAAAAAAAGAGCTTATACTGTTAGCATATATGTATAGGAGTCCAAAAGGTATTTTGAGATTTGTATTGTAATACCAATTGTTATTATAAAACGAGACCTGACTGCCGGCAAGGCAGGAAGTATGTTTATGATGTCCCGACATTCGGGAGACTATTATATATACCAATTCAGTATTATTATTGACAAATACAGAAAAAAAAGAAACACAAAAAGTATTGTTTTGGTTGATGAAGCTACCGGTATTACTATTGGTTCCGGAATGATTATTTAATGTAAAGTAAACAACATTTCTATATGAGGAATATTATCTTCTAAATATTCATTACCAGAAATTTCAAAGCCAAATCCGGAATAAAATTTAATAAGATAACATTGTGCTCCAATGCGGATGGGAACATTGCCAAATTGTTGTTTGATAAATTCAATCGATTTTTTCATTAATTCTTTTCCTGATCCTGTACCTCTTACTTTTTGAGAAGTAATGACTCTTCCAATTGAAACCTCTTTAAAAGAAATTTCTGGAGGAACAATTCTGGAGTATGCTAAAATATCATTTTCTTTATTGTACCCAATCAAGTGAAAACAGTTAAAATCTTTCCCATCTGCATCTTGATAAGCACAGTTTTGTTCTACCGAAAAAACTTCCAGACGCAGTTGCATAATTCTATACAATTCATTGGTAGAAAGCTCTTCAAACTTTTTTATTTTCCATCGAATGCTCATCGAATTAATTTAATTAGAATTTTTTTCTCTATCCAATTATACAACAATAACCCCAATATGCATCCAAAACTATTTGCAATAAAATCATAAACATCCGCACTACGTTCTTCAAAAATAGTTCCTTGCATAATTTCTAAAAGTCCGCCATAACTCACACAAATTAAAAATGAACTTATTTTTGGCGATTGATGAAATATATTAAAAGACGTTTGTAATATAAACCCTCTTATAGTCAACACTATTAAGACAAAAAATATTCCCGCATGTACAAACTTATCAAAACTTAATAGTTCCAAAAAAGAAATATGCGGAATGTCCCTCCCGGGAATTCCGCATAATATGAGAATGAGTAATGCCCAAAGCATCGCCCATTTTGTGTGTTTTAAAAACATGAATTAAATTTTTATTCCGCTTCCCTTCTCCTATTGGAGAAGGTATCTGAAAGACGGATGAGGTTTTTATTCCGCTTCTCTGTCACCCTGAGTTTAGTCGAATGGGTGGAGAGGGTGTTCTTCAAAGAAGAACGGATGAGGTCCTAATGTCCAATTAATGCTTTGTAATCCGCTGCACTTAACAATCCATTTACTTCAGAAGCATCTTTCATCTCAACCTTAATCATCCAACCTGCTCCGTAAGGATCTTTATTCACAGCCTCAGGATTTGTGTCCAACCCTTTGTTCACCTCTGCAACTTTTCCTGAAACCGGCATAAATAAATCCGATACTGTTTTTACAGCTTCCACTGTTCCAAATATTTCTTCGTGAGCTAATTCTTCGCCCTCAGTCGTAATATCAACATAAACAATATCACCCAATTCGCCCTGTGCAAATTCTGTAATGCCAATAAATGCATTATTGCCTTCTATACGAACCCATTCGTGATCTTTGGTGTACTTTAAATTTTCTGGAAAATTCATCTGTTTAGTATTTTAAATTATAGAAGCACAAATTTATATTAATTCTATGAATATGATTACGATTTATAAAATTATTTCTCTTTCTATTCACGACTTCTCTGCTTTCCCATTCGACTCCGCTCACCACAACTCAGTCGAAGTGCTTTCGGAGCAAGGGATCACAATACGCCCTAGTTGGCCAAAGTTAAACGCAAGCTAATTCCTGCATTTGTATTTGCTGTTGGAAATGAGTTCGACAATACTGGTCTGTTCATTATTCTATCATAAAACAAACGGATATTAATTTTATCACTTATCACATAGTCGGCAGATACTTTTATTGAAATAATATTTGTTCCTGCTGTTGACTGGCTTACCTCTTCCACAATTCGCCTGATAACTGTTTCGTTTTTACGGAAAGACAAATCTAGCTTCAAGTTTAAATCACTCTTAATTGGCTTTCCTTTTATTTGTAGTTTACCCAAAGTTAAATTTGGAATACGATATCCTAGTCCCCCCACAATTTCTCTTCCTGCAACTTCTGTAATTGTTTTACTTGTTAAACCCAATGATAAATTTCTGTCTTTCTTAAATTCAAAACTTAATAAAATGCTATTCTTTAAAGTCATGTCTAGCTTAATAAGCGGACTCCATTGTTCTGAAATAGAAACGGTACTAATTAAATCCTGAGATAAAAAATTGGGATTACCAGGAATAGAAGAAACATTTTCTTTTATATCAGTATAGCCATCATGACCATCCAAACCATTATCAACCCACAACAAATTTGTTGTATATCCTCCAATGTTATAAGTAGAACGATATGCGTGACTTAATGTGAAAGATTTAAAATATTTTTTGATCTGTTCCATTTTTGATAAACCATCATACGTAATTCTCCAATTTGGTTTAGGAATTTTAGGGCGGTTTTCAAGCGTGACATTGTTTGGATTTGTTCCTCCATAAGCTGCTAAAAATGCAGGAATCAACACATCTTGTGATGTAGCATTGTATCCTTCAGCATAACCTCCAATATTAGTCGCTATCGAAGCTGGATTTTCTCCTCTTCGCGCAGAAATACTTGCTCTTGCATCCAAAAAATTTTGGAAAGTGACTTCTCCATTTTTTACAAAAGAAGTTTTGTAACTTAAAAACGACATACTAAAGTTCCCTGTTTCTGTTGGTAATTTTTCAGCGAAACGATCCTTAACAGTCCCATCATCTAAAGTGTCATGTGGTGTCCACCTAAAAAAAGCACTTCTACTTTTTGCTTCTGTTCGTGTTGCAGTTAATTCAATTTTTAAATCGGGCAATGGTTCTAAATTGGCTCTGATATTTAAATTTTTACTATTTGTAGTAACATAAGGTGTATTCAACGATTGTGTTTTTACCAGCCAATCTTTATCCACAGCTTCCTGTCGAATATCTTTTTGACTTCCAAATACAAATCCAGGTGTTGGTCCTTGTAATTGTTTATCCATACCAAGCACGGATGTAGATTGTCCGTACCCCGGCAATATTGTTCCTCTGGTAACTCCATAAGTTACCGTAACAGTTTTTACCGACATAATTATCCTGGAAACATATTCTAAAATTTGAAACTTATCCTCTTTTGCTTTTTTAGTAGAATCGGCAATTTCTTTAGGTGTTTTGGGTCCGTTAGGTTTTGTAATTGAATTTGTTTTGCCACCTCTAGTACTTCCTTTATTTCCACTTCCTTTTTGATTAATCTTTTTAAAATACGGAATTTTATTGTACAAAGTAATCATGTTAAATTGTTCGTTAAAATTCCATGTTTGGGAATTCCGGATAATATTACCCAAAGAGTCAGCATTGAATGGAGCACGCTCCCAACCATAGGTTCCGCCATATCTTACTGTTGCAGATGTAAAATCCAACAGTGGAATTTTATTAATCGGAATATTATAATTGATTCCTACTTGCTGATTGAATTGTGTTGTTTTTCCTCCTTTGAAAAAATTAGTTCTCAAAGTATCTTTTTTCTCTGCATTATTAATTTCTCCTTGTGGCTCTAAAATTCTTGCTTCATTTGTTGCAGTATAGTCTAGTTTCAATGCTTTTGTGATGTCGTATTTTAATTCATAATTACGGCTCATTGTAAAACGTTTATTGAAAGTAGGAATAATTAATAAATCGCCTCCTGTTGTATTTCTATTTTTAGAGGTACTAAAATCTCTATTCACATCGGTTCCAAAACCAATTTTATTTGGCATTAAATAAAAGTTAATGTCTTTAATTAATTGAAAATATTTATTTTGGAATATTTTCGTTTTGGCAAAAGGCTTGTAATTTTTTGGAGTAGGCGAAAAATTATATATCAATCCACCGCGATAATTTCGTTGTGTGTTATATTCTATATTTACATCTCGTTTAAACGATTCGTTGTAAGAATATGATGCGGCCCAATTTTCGACATCATAAATATGACTTTTTTTAGAATTTTTTCCTTTATCTTTTTTTACATTCGTAAAATTTATGCTTCTACGTTTAGTATAATCTTGAGTCACGTGTTTCAATGAGTCTCGCACATTTTTGGGAATTGTTGCATCTTTTAAAGCGGGTGCCAACAAAATATCCGGGTCGAGCGGATTGTATTGTGGTGTAATAAATGTTTCGGAATAACCTACGTACATTGGAATGTGAATATTGTATTGTTCGGGTAAAAATTTTCCTAATTCTAAACTCGATGCAATATCATATTGTTTTAGTGTTGCTCTTTTTCGTTGTTGAATTTTATTTTCGATACTTCCAAAACCAGGAGTATACATATTCCCGGATAAAGAAACATTTCCAAAATCGGCTAACTTAGCCGTAACTCTAGCTGTAGCAGCCCAGCCACCTTTTTCATCGAAATCGCTTAAACGCAACTCATTTACCCAAATTTGTCCACATTTTGGTAAGCCATCATCGCTATCAGAAGAGCCTGCTCTTTTGGGGTTTCGAATTCCAATCATCATTGTTTTGATGGCACTTAAATTTGGATTTCCTTTTATGGTAATTATTCGTGTTCCGTCCGACACAATAAATTCGGAGCCAAGAGTTACGGCTCCGCCATTAAACATTGCAATATTCCTTTTTTGTTTGGCGGCTTGTAGTTTTTCAAACTCCAATATCATTTCATTCGCTTCGGGCCAAACGCGGTATTGGTCATCAATATCAGTACCATTGTAATATCCCGGAGGCGTTACTTGTAAAGGAATAGCGTATTCGTAATAATTATCGGTATAATCTGTTCCCAAACGAACAAATGCGTACAAATCGTTATTATTTAATGGGGTTGCAGTATTTGCCGATGCTTCAGCGTGGATATACATTTTTAATTTTTTGTACGAACGAACATCCAAATTTGTGGTTTTGTATGCTGCACGAGAATTACCGTCTTCCAAATTACAAATGGTTAATGACATTGCTTGTTCGTTTAAAGCAACCAAATTAGCAGAACCGGTATTTATTTCTCTATTAATATTTGGTGGCAACACATAATTTACAGGTTGTTTACTTCCATCCTCTTCAATATTTACAGCCCCAACATCAAACTGTGTATTTGCATCATCGTTGGGTTGATATAATCCGGGTAATAATAAATCGTAGCCATATTTTCTCCAATCGTTACGTACTAATTCTAATTTCGCAAAACGTAAAGTGATTGGTTTATCACAACCCTTCACAAACATTCGAATAAAACGAATGGATTGAAAATTTTCGATAGAACCAACTCGTGTAGCATTAGGATCTTTTATAGGAATTTTAAATTGATACCACGTAATTGGTTTTGTGCTTCCGTCTTTTATATTTTGTCCGGTTGTAGTATAAACATTTGTAATATAATTTGTTCCTACGCCCTGTGCAAAATCGCTAGGTTTTATCCCAACCTTATATTGATAATAGCTTTCAACGGTACTTAAATTATTATCGCGATTAATATCTTCAATGTTTGGCAATGTTGTAGAAGCAGTTGGATAAGGGTCGGAGGCAGCAGTAACTTTGGAATTACCTTCCATTCCATTAAACTCTTTATAACGAGCAACTGTTTTAGTACCGGGAGGAGGAGCATCATAATCACTTCCTCTAAAATAATGATAGTCATCTCCGGAAGGATCGGCATTAATGGTAGCCGCACCACCCGGAGCAGTAATTCCTACTTGAGTTAAATAAGCATTAAAAAAACTTTGTTCTTGTGCATCACTCATTCCGTCTAATCCAACATCTTGGTAAGGTCGGTCTCCTTCGGGACTATTAAATGCATTTACCAAAGGTTGAACTGTTCCAACAATCCCCCAGGCAGTTGTATCCGTTGGAACGTTGTTCCCATTATTTTGCCCTGCTGTACTTGGAGCCGGCAAAACATTTTCCGCACTCTTATACCCATCTCTCAAAACATCTTCAGAGATGTTCCCTAAATCAAAATATAATTCACCGGAAGTAATTCTGTCTGCTATTGGTAAATCACTATTGAAAGGATCCATCACCCAAAACTGAATAAACTCAATGTTTGCTGATTCAAAATCGTTGGTACTGATGGAACGCATTATTCCGGCCCAACGAGATGCCGGATTATTCAAGTTTCCATTTACATTCAATCCTGCAGACATACCAGTAGGTGTTATGTCATAATTGTATGGGCCACGTTCATTTGGATAGTATGACAAATCCAATGTGGTCATAATTACTGGTATTCCGGATGTGGCCGGTTTGTTTGGGAAAACTTCTGTTTCCGGAATTTCACGAGCAAAATTATTGGACATGTCTATATTAGTAATATTACTTGGAGTAATACCGGATTGCTGACGCATCAACGATGGATCGATGTGATACCAATTTAATTTGGCTCTGTTATAACCATTCGCTAAATCATTTGATAAGGCTCCTTCCGGAAACATTCCGCTAGTTGTTTGTCCTTGTGGTGTACTTGCCAAGCTCCATGCACTTTGTGAATGTAAATCAATTTCGGATTGACTTCCTTCAAAGTCATCTATATAAGAATTTCCACTTTTTCCAATTGCTTTACTGTGACCCGGAACCAAATACGCGAATTCTCCCGCAGCAGTAATCGTACTCATTTCCTTTGTTTCGATAAATGGAATTTTGTCTACTAATCTCGTTAGAAAAGGTGCTTCGGTTCTGTAATTTGCATCCACACCCCAAATGGTATTAGAGATTGGTTCATCACCAATGTTTACTTTTTTGGTAAGCGGTCGTTCTGTTAATTTTAAAATTGTTGCGCCCACACTAAAATCTTTGTTGATTCGATAATCGAGATGAGTACCAAACAATGTTTTTTGCTGAATAGCAAAGAGTGCATTGCTTTCCAAGGATATTTTAATGGGTGTTCCAGAATTTAAAATTCCTTCGTCAATAATTTTTACACGCCCCAAAGTATAATCAACGGTGTATTGAACATTTTCTTGTAAAACAATTCCACCGGCTGTAACTGTTACAGACCCTTGCGGAACGTTTGGTGCACCTAAGGAAATTTCGGAGCCACTTGAGCCTTGATAAGAACCTTTTAATTTAAAACGATTTAAATTTGCAAAAACATTTCGTGCAGTAGTAATAGTTGAATCGTATAAGGGATCAAAGACATATGCATTTGCTTCTGTTGAAGTTTGAATAAACTTACTTCTCAAGTGATCTCCAAAAGGTTCTACCACAGGAAAAATTACACGACCATTGTTTGCATTTATTGTAACACCATCAATAAAATCGAAAACACCATCGGGTATTGCATCACTTTGTTGATTTAGTTTATCCAAATTTAAAACCTGTAAAAGCGGTTTTGCGATTATATTAGTTTCTGCTGCTGTAACCGGTAAATAATTAATATCTGTTCCGCTTACAGAGTTTGTATAAAACACTTCTAATTTAAAATCCAGTGGATTGATTTGATACGAGCCAACAGAATAAATATTTTTCATCATCAAGTCCCACATCGGCTGCTTGGTATTTGTTCCAGAGCTCTTCAACATTTTTGTTACCAACGCAGACGGAGCACTAACCCCTCCGTCAGAAAACTCTCCAACATTATAAACTATACCGTTGTATGTATATTGATAAGCAACAGAAAGAATTTGATCGGGATTTAATTGTTGATTTAAGGAAACAAATCCTAATCTTGCATTTACTGTATATTCAGAAGGTTGTAACTTTCTGGCACTCGTAACCAGCTCATAGTTTGTTTGCTGTTTTAAAATATCTCCGGTAATGCTTTTGATTTTTGCAACGGTTGTACTAACAATTCTAACACCCGAATTCGAAGGGATGGCAGCTGGATCTGTCATCTTATAATATAAATCATTTTGCCCATTGTATGGTATTACATCGGGGGGCAAGGATGTTATATAAGCTTGCTGATCAGATGGAATATGAGGTTTTAGTGGGATGGGACCTAAAGGATCCTCCCCTAAATCAGCAAATGCAACAACACTTCTAACATCATTAGTTGCACCATTTGTATTTGAAACCCAAACTTCTATTCTTGTTATGTTTACTTGAGAATTTACAAAAGGTAAATTTGCTAATGCTGGATTAAAATTATCGCGAAAATATTGTCCTAAAAAAAAGTGTTTGTTTGCTTCGTATTGGTCGCCAGGAATATCAAATTTTGTTACTTGTGCTCCACCGGTAACTTCCACTTCCGATTTTTTTCCTTTTTGTTGTGATAAAACACTTGTTACTGTTAGTCGTCCAAATTGCAATTGCGTTTTTACACCAAATAAAGTTTGACTACCGGTAATCAAAGAACCATTCAATGGTAAACTTACATTACCTGCTTCAATTTTTTTAATGATCTCATCTTCGTAACCGGTATACTCCAATTTCATTTGATTTTCATAATCAAATGTTGCTTCGGTATTATAGCTGGTGGTTAATTTTAATTTATCTCCAATTTTTCCAACTACGTTCAATTGAATTTTTTCATCAAAATTAAACGTTTTTGTCTTGCGGTTTTTTACAGGAATAGCAGGGTTTTCTGTTTTGGTTCCGTTGTATGCAAATATTAATTCGGCAGAACCATTCGGACGAATATCAACTGTGTTGCCACCGAAAATACGATCAAAAATAACTCCACCAACATTTAATTTTGGAATAACTGTACTATTTTGTGAATTCTGACTTTCGGCATGAGAGCGAGCATTCCAATAATCTTTCACCTGTTTATCAAACATCAATTTTTGATATTCTTCACTGTCCATAAATGTTGGTGGACGATAATTTATTCCACCCATTGTTTGATTGATGTTATAGTTTCCTGTAGTAGGATCGTAATCAACATTTGTATTAATGTTGGAAGGATTATTCAGCATTAAACCGCCTGAATTGGGGTAATTCAAAGGATCATTATTCGATTGATCTTGAAAATTATAGGGAAGAGGAATTGGTGAGTCGGGATCTTCAGGAGTGTCAATCGCAATATATGGTTGATTCGCATCAGCAAATGCTGCATGATCAAATGAACTTTTTTTCGCATTGGAACTAACGATGAGTGAAAGCATTCCAATGGAAGCTCCGGCAACAAGAATATATTTTGTAAACGACTTTGTCAAAATGTAAAATAAAAATTAAAGATTTTTAAGTGCTGATTTAATCAGTTGTTCTACTGTTTGTCCTGTACCTTCTGTTCTAATAATTTTATCCAACACTCTATCTGCACCCTGTTTGTTAAAACCCAACATCACAAGAGCAGATAACGCTTCTTCCTTCAAAGTATTGTTTGAGTTTGAAAATATTTCTGCCGATAAATCGCTCTTTCCCATTTTGTCTTTCAAGTCTACAATCACGCGCTGTGCTGTTTTTTCACCAATTCCTTTTACGCTTTTTATCACTGCAACATTTGCTGTAACAATAGCTGCTTGAATTTCATTAGCAGTTAATGATGACAACATCAACAATGCACTTGTGCCACCAACCCCGGAAACAGAGACCAACAAACGAAATAAATTCCTCTCCGCTATGTCAGCAAATCCAAAAAAACGAGGCATGTCATCCCG
>JAYVZC010000064.1:0-5212 GCA_043783695.1 Bacteroidota bacterium | reverse complement strand
TAAAATGGGAGCAGCCTTTTTTTTCAGCTTAGGATTACTTTTTTTGATGAGCATCCCAATCATTACATCCCGTCTTGCAAAGCGAATGGGGCGAAATCCAAAGATCTGGTTTGTAATCGGAATTTTATTACTAGTAATTTCAACTTTTATTATTTTATTTCTTCCCGATTTGTCAGACAAAAAATAATTTTCCGTTGTCTATTTTCTACTTTTTTATTTTTGTCTACTTCTTTTTCCTTTTCCCTGCCGCTTGTTTTTTATCGTCTTTTATTTTTTTCTTTGTAGCTTTTGCAACATCTTTTTTTCTTTTTTCTTCTTGTCTTATCTGTCCTTTTGTTTTTGTTAATGTGATTGCTCTTAATCCAAGATAAACACCATATGTATAATTAAACTGAACGGTTTGAATCGTTTTAACTTTCGACTGAGCAGCATCAACATTTGCAAAAAAGCCTCCGAAAAAAACTTTGCCATTATATCCAATACTGGATTTTCCTCTTGCAGAAAGGGGTACACCAATTTTGTTTTTTGTCCCGGACGGAGTTTGATATACTTGATCTTGTAAGCCAACTCCTATAAATAAAGCATTGGAAAAATAGAAACTGTTTTTAACTAAATTGTAAGCATAACCTTGCTGGAATACAAAAGCATAATTTCGATTTGCTTGCAAATCGGGATATTCCGCAAAATATTTTTTAACACTATCAGGAATTAAATTTCTACTGCTTATTTCATTATATCTTAAAGAAAATACCGTTAGTGAAGACCCTGCAGATTTTTTCTGAAATTGATTTTGGTTGAATGCGGCATTGTAAGAGAATTTTTTCCAGTTATTAATAAAAATACCGGATACTCCGAATTGATATGCCCGAATATCAGCATTGTAATTTTTCATTAGGATTTCATCTCCTTTGTAATGAAAATAAAATCTGGAGTAATCCTGATAGAAGGCTTCAAAGCCAAAGCTTCTTCTTCCATAAATATTTAAATTAAACTGTTTAAATCCCGATTTTATCCGACTGGTGGTATCCAAATAATCATCCGTGAATTTAAAAATATAGGTGATCCCGATTCCCTTCATGTTTACTGCAACACCTGTTACCGGAGGAATGTTTGCAGTGTAAAATATTCTTGCATCGAACAGCTGTTTTTCAGTAAATGAACTGTTGTTTTGAGGCGTGATTATATATTGAAAACCATTGTCCAGCAAAAAACCTTTCACTGAAAAATAACTTTTGAACTTTTGGACATAGTTGGTATCGATCTCACCTGCATTACTTATGAAGGAAACGAGGAGTAAGGAAATGAATATGAATGTTTTTTTCTTCATTAAGATGTGTTCTTAATTACAAAAGTAAAAGAATGTGTTAAATAATCTAAATTTTTTCTGCGATTAAAACAAAATTAACATAATCTCGTTTTTTGGCGTATTTCACTGTATTATAAATTGTTTTATCTTTGTTATGAATATAATGTACTCCAAAACAGGAATGGAATTTAAAGCAGGCAAACTGCTGGATAAGATTGAATATCCAGCCGATTTAAGAAAACTAAAAGAAGATCAGCTTCCTGAAGTCAGTAAGGAACTTCGCCAGTTTATTATTGATGTTGTTTCGCAAAAAGGGGGTCACTTTGGTGCTAGTCTTGGTGTTGTAGAGCTTACTGTTGCCTTGCATTATGTTTTCAATACGCCTTACGATCAGTTGGTTTGGGATGTGGGACATCAGGCATACGGGCACAAAATTCTTACTGGCAGACGAAAAAATTTCCATACAAATAGAGTTTATAAGGGAATAAGCGGTTTCCCGAAACGTTCAGAAAGTGAATACGACACTTTCGGTGTTGGTCATTCATCTACTTCCATTGGAAGTGCGCTTGGAATGGCAGTTGCATCAAATTATAAAGGCGAAAAAGACCGTCAGCATATTGCTATAATTGGTGATGGTGCTATGACAGCCGGACAAGCTTTTGAAGCACTGAATCATGCCGGAATTACCAATTCAAATTTATTAGTTGTATTAAATGATAATTGTATGAGTATCGACCCTAATGTGGGTGCTCTCAAAGAATATTTAACAGACATTACTACTTCACATACTTACAATCGTGTGAAAGATGAAGTTTGGAATTTGCTTGGAAAAATCAGTAAGTTCGGACCAAATGCTCAGGAAATTGCTTCTAAAATTGAGAACGGAATAAAATCTTCTTTGCTTAAACAAAGTAATATGTTTGAGTCGTTGAAGTTCAGATATTTTGGACCTGTTGATGGACATGATGTTGAACGATTAACAAAAGTATTACAAGATCTGAAAGATATTCCCGGACCAAAAATTTTACACATTTTAACTCAAAAAGGAAAAGGATATAAATTTTCGGAAGAAGGAAATCAAACAGTATGGCACTCTCCTGGCCTTTTCAATAAAGACACCGGTGAGATCATAAAAATTGTTCCCAAAGAACCACAACCTCCAAAATACCAAGATGTTTTTGGATATACCATTGTAGAATTAGCGGAAAAAAATTCTAAAATAATGGGAATCACTCCGGCAATGCCAAGTGGTTGTTCATTAAACATTATGATGAAAGCGATGCCTGATAGGGCGTTTGACGTTGGGATTGCAGAACAACATGCTGTTACTTTTTCAGCTGGATTAGCAACTCAAGGATTAATTCCTTTCTGTAATATTTATTCATCCTTCATGCAACGCGCCTACGACCAAGTGATTCACGATGTGGCTTTGCAAAAATTACATGTTGTGTTTTGTCTGGATAGGGGAGGACTAGCCGGTGCCGATGGTCCAACACATCACGGAGCATTTGATTTAGCTTATTTTCGATGCATTCCGAATATGATCGTTTCCGCTCCAATGAATGAAGAAGAGTTGCGTAATTTAATGTACACAGCCCAGTTACCTGAAACAAATGCTCCTTTCTCTATACGTTATCCTCGCGGAAACGGTGCAATGATTGATTGGAAAACTCCTTTCCAAAAAATAAAAATTGGAGAAGGAAGAAGAATTCAAACTGGGGAGGATATTGCAATATTAACGATAGGACATATAGGAAACAACGCTGTTGTAGCTTGCAAGGAATTAGAAGGGAAAGGAATAAAAGCAGCGCATTATGATATGCGTTTTGTAAAACCAATTGATGAACAATTATTACACGAAGTATTTTCAAAATATTCAAAAATAATAACTGTTGAAGATGGTTGTATAATGGGCGGAATGGGAAGTGCGGTTCTTGAATTTATGGCAGACAATAACTATTCTGCTCAGGTAAAACGTTTAGGAATTCCGGATAAATTTATTGAACACGGTGAGCAAAAAGAATTATATATCGAATGTCATTTTGATACGGATAGCATCGTAAAAACAGCCATTGAAATGGTTGGTGTCAATAAAAACACAATGGTAGGATAAGTGATTAAGACTTCGAAAATAGAGGCGTACAGCCAAAGGCAGACACACTTAATAAACTTTCGAATGTGCTGAGTATTTCTGTGAATTTTTTGATTAATGGCAATAAAGATGCAAAGGCGAATGCTACTTTAAAAAATAATGAATTGCTTAGTAAGTTTAAAGATGTGGAAGCCTTGCCAGATAAAGATCAAAGTATTTTAATGAGCGCTTTTAGCACTTACATACGTGATTACAAAGCCAAACTGACTTACACCAGTTAATTTTAAACCTCATACCATGCATCAGTTTCTTGTAAATATTAAAGATGATAGTAAAGCAAATGTTTTACTTAACTTCTTAAAAAGCCTTAATTACATTAGTGTTAAGGAACTTTCCGATAATGATATTATTGTGAGCGAAGAGGAAAAAAATGTATCCTTGATACAGGAACAAGAAGACTTTATTGTTCCTAAATGGCACAAAAAGATAGTGTTGGATAGAATAAAGAAAAAAAACTAAACGAAGGCATTCCTTGGAAAGAAGCACGCAAAAATTTAAAATTTAAAACCAAATAAAATATTCAAACTGCTAAATAATTTATACTATGATTACTATACATCCACAATACATAAAAGATACCGCAGGTAAAAACCTGGTTATTCTTCCGCAAAAAGAGTTTGATATTCTTATGGAAGAGTTGGAAGACATTGAAGATATTAAACTTTATGATATAGCTAAAAAGAATGATACTGGCGAAAGAATACCTATGAAAGAAGCCTTTAAAATGATTGAAGCCAAACGTAAAAAAAAATAATCAATGGCTTATTCCTTAAATTTTAGCAAACAAGCTCTTAAAGAATTAGAAAAAATTAATGATCCGTATTATTCTAATATTAAACTATCTATCACTAATCTTACCCAAAACCCTCGCCCACAAGGCTACAAAAAATTAAAAGGTAGAGATGGCTATAGGATTAGAACCGGCAACTACCGTATCATTTATAACATTTTTGATACGGAACTTATTATAGACATTATCACACTCGGACATAGAAAAGATATTTACGAATAAAAATATTCTGTTTTTATTCATAATAACTTCACACGATTATAAACACACATTGTAAAAGCATTCTTATTTTTTTGCTCTCCTTGTTGAATACAACACGTTCTGATGATCTCTAAAATTTTAGGATAATCAATCTGTTTTGTGAAATAATTTTTTGAAGCGATCACGTGAGCTTCGATTTCAAAAGCAGTGAATCCTCCAAGCGCATCAATATCTCTTTGAATTGTTGCATCCCAAGGAATAGGAACATCACCCGATTTAATAGCCATCCATTGAAGCTTAGCGTAATATAAACTCATTAGAAAATCTTCGTAATCGGTCATTTGAAATTTTATTGTTTATTATGTGGATACCATAAAGCAGGGATTTGTGTCGCTCCATTTGCTTCTCCAAAGAAAACTCCTTCTTTTACATCTCCTTTAAATCGAATAAATGCACTTGTCTCTGGAGTTAATTTATTTCCACATCCGTAAAAATTGAATGGCTTACCGTTTAGGTCAATCGTTCCGTCTAACGCATCATATAAGACTTTCGATAAACTCGGCTCAAACGGAAGGCCACTTGGATTTGCTGGAGCTGTTCCATATTCTACAAGTTCAACTTCAGATGGTATCGCAAACCGCCAGTGCGAAATTTCATTAAAACGTGGTGTTATTTCGAATACAGTAACACCCTCACTTCTCTGCTCATAAAATTTTGCAATGTATTTTCCTTTCGGCTCAACATCAGCAACTGGAGGTCTTTT
>JAYVZC010000063.1:0-2159 GCA_043783695.1 Bacteroidota bacterium | reverse complement strand
CATCCAAAGTTAAATCGTGATTTTGAGCAAGCATTCGGGCATAATCAATGTCAAGCACTTTTCCGGTGATAGTTAATTTTACTTTACCTCCTGTTAGTTCATAGTCAGGCATAGGGAAATAACGGCTTCGTTGATAGTTAAACATTTTACGAATACCGCCACCTGCGGTATCAACCATTTTTAAATTGAACATAGCGGTTGCTAAAAAACGGTTTCGGTAATGTTCTTCCGGTGCATCTTCTTTAACAACTCTCTCAACAGAACCCGGTATAAAACTTCCAAGATTGGTAAACATCAACTGGTCGTCCATCTCAATTACATTGATTCTGCCATGTTTATTATAATCCTGATGTGCAATGCAATTATTTAATGCTTCACGAATAGTATAAGGTTCGTACTGATCTACTTCATCAGGAAACAAAGTCCCTTCTTTCAAATAACGATATTTCAGATTGCGAATTTTTGCATATACTTTATCTACTGCCAGCAACAAAGGACAACTCACAATCATGTAATCTTTATCATTCCCTTTGGCATCTTTAAGTAGCCAACGAATTTTTGCTTCTGCAGGGTTAATAAAATGTTCCGATTCTTCTTTACCCAAAAGAATAATTGCAGTTCGGGTAATTCGTCCTTTAATAGTAATTTTTGCTTTGTTCAAAAAAGTGGCATCATCCCACTGGTCAACTTCGGATGCCTTATCAGGAAATTTGCTTTTATAATTAATTCGGGCAACAACAATAGCTTGTGAATTAAGGTCGGCAAGCGATGCACCGGACACAATGGCTACACTCCAATCTTCTGTGATGGATTGGGCTCTTATTCGTTCTAATTCTTCCAGATTCAATGGTGACAATTCTTCATCCTCCCTCCCGTAATAATGCCCTTCAAAAGCAACAGGAAACCCTTTGGGCGCAGCGGGTATCTGAAACATTATCACCCTGCCTTTGGGTAAATTCAATTCGTAAATTTCAATAAACGAAATGCGATTGGTGGTTTTATTTGCTACTTCACTTTTTAAACTGTCGAGATTTTTTCTGATGTGCCTGAATTGACTACCCACAACTTTGTGGTGTTCATTTTCAATACCAAATACCAACCATGCATATGGCTTGCCTTTAAGGTTTGCCTCATTGCATAGTGCTGAAAAGTATTTTCCCAACTTACCAAAATCAAAACCGTTTTTTGCCTCTTTAAATTCTACCACTTCGGTTTCAGCCGGCAAGTTTTGCAAATTGGTTAATATATTTTTTAATTCCTGTTCGTTCATTGCTGTAATGTAATGGCTCTATTTATCCAGTTTGGGATTATTCACAAACATTCGTTTGTTATTTATTCATACAACAAAGCCACTTCCAATATCCAATAATTTTATACTTGAATTAAGAGATTTAAATTTTGAGAGTAATGCCTGTGTTTCAATAAACTCCTCACTTTTAATAAATCGTTCGACATTCAAAGGTAAATCTTCTTCAAAATAAGCCAATTTCACTAAGTCTTTATATTCAGGCTTCGTGCGAATGAATTGTATTGTTTCCTCCCAAGTCATTTTTTTATCTTTCATTGATGGGTATTTCTCGAATTATTTTCTAATTAATTTAACTGCCTATTAGAACCCATTTCGGTTTGTCCATAATTGTCCATAATTGTCCATAATTGTCCATTTTATTTATTCTATTGTTTGGTCTGCCAAACTCCACTTCTTACCCGAAGCAGCAATTATTCCTTCTCTCTTCAATGCTTGCAGCGTATGCTTGATTTTGGTTTGTTTTTGAATATAGGTTAAACTATCAGACAACTTTCCTGAAAGAATTTTTTCAAACACTTCCTTTTTAGCAGTGCCAAATTTTTTCAGGTAATCAATAATAATTTTGCGAATAAATGCCTCATCAACCCCTTTGCTTCTCATATAGTCAATAGTTTGTCCTGTTGCCACAGCAAGGTGTTCAGAAATATGTAACTGTCCTTTTCTGCCTTCCACCAATCCTTTTTCTCTCAGGCGTTTCAACTCATCCGGTATCAGTTCTTTTTTCTTTTGTACTCTATCAAGCATCACAATTTCATCCAAAGTTAAATCGTGATTTTGAGCAAGCATTCGGGCATAATCAATGTCAAGCACTTTTCCGGTGATAGTTAATTTTACTTTACCTCCTGTTAGT
>JAYVZC010000062.1:0-5228 GCA_043783695.1 Bacteroidota bacterium | reverse complement strand
CTATGTTTTTTACTTCAGATTTTTTATTGTAACTACTATTATATAAATACATCAACAGCACAAAGGCTAGGGAGCTAATCGTTTCCATTAAGTTTTTTTATTAAATGTTTTTAGCCAAGAAATAGCAGATTCATTATCTGAAAAAACTTCAGTCGGAATTTCAGGTTTGTTATGATTTACATAAAAATCAGCCACCAATTTGTGAGCCATAGAATGATAAGCAATAGCATCAGCAGAGGTATAAATATTTGCTTTCTCGCTTGCCGAAAATATCCTAACTTCTTTATCAACGGTAGCAAATTCTCCACAGTCAATTAAGACAGGAAATTTTTTTTTATTGCCAAGTTTTCCCATTGCTCTTAACACTTGAATGGCATCTGTAATTTCCATATCTGCACCTGCTTTAATATGTATATGCATAATACCATCTGGTCTTAAATTAACTTTGGTGGCTTTTAATTCGATTGTTTCCATTGCACTATAAAATAATTACTTAACAAAAGTAGACGGAAGAAGCATTTATACTATTACATAATTAGGTTGAAATTTTACATAATTCACACGACTTTGTTGTCTGGATATATTAGCAAATGAATGTTGGATGAAAGGCTATCAATTTTTATGAACTGATAGCATAAAGAAGGAAGTTTATATTATAGCAAGGTGGGCAGACATGATGAGCAAACAACAATCTAAGGCCAAAGATAAATATAAGATTTTAAATTGGTCGAGTTATAATGAATCTTTAAAACAACGTGGAAATATCACTGTGTGGTGCATTGAAGATGCCATTCAATCATGGAATTATAATAGCAAACGTGAGCAAGGAGGCAAAATTATTTATAGCGATGCAGCAATTAATGATGTGTTTGATTATAAAAAAGGTTTATCGTTTAAAACTTCGACAAATAGAGGGGTTTATGAAAAGCCTTGTATCATTACTGAAATTTTCATTGACTATCTCCTTGCAAAATTTTGTAACCATACTTTGTGACCCAAACAATGTGAACAAAAAGTCTTGAACCCACCTGTCCACTATATCTCTGCTTGTTTTCCTTCTCACAAATTTATCATTTTTTTTTATCCCGGAAAAAGGCTTTCCATTTTTCTTTTCCAGCAATCTATGCACCGAAAGTGCATAGATTGCTGCTTAGACTAATAGCACTAATTCTTTGCTCCAAAGTTGAAGGAAAAATTTCAATTCAATTGGGTTATTAAACATATAACTTTGGAAATTATTCAGCTTTTTTAGCAACCTTTTTAGGTGCTACAGCTTTTTTAGGTGCCGCTGCTTTTTTAGATGTTACAACCTTTTTAGTAGGAGTTGCTTTTCTTTTTGCTCTACCCTTTGCGGTTTTACTTTTTCTTTTAACTCCAAATGAACCCATTGAAAGTTTACCTTTTTTACTTTTTTTATCGCCTTTTCCCATAATAGTGTGTTGTTATTTTAAATTGTGTTTTTGTAATTTCTAGTGCAAACGTACATTAAATTTATAAAAAATCAAACTCTTATTATTCTTAATATGCTAAGGCAAGCTCGCTATCGCAATTGAAATCTTACTGCTCAGTACTATTTTTTGCTAAATAATCTTTCTCAATCAATTCTACTTTTGGAATAGAATTTCTCAGCCACCGAAGCAATAATTCTTCTTTTTCAATACTGCTCAAATGCCAGTTGATTGTGGACTTATGAAGATTTTCTTTTAATGTGTGTAAACACAAAGCCGCACTTACCGAAATGTTAAAACTTTCAGTAAAGCCATACATAGGAATTTTTACAAATTCATCCGCATGTTCTCTCACTGTATCTGAAATGCCGGTGAGTTCTGTTCCGAAGAATAAAGCCAAAGGTTTATCAACTGGCAAATCTTCTAAGTTGCAATCTTCTTCATGCGGAGTGGTAGCTACAATTCTATACCCTTGTGTTTTTAATTTTTTAATGCAATCAAAAGAATTATTTTCTGCTTTTCTGTATCTGTGCAAATTCAACCATTTAGGAGCACCTAAAGCAATGTCTTTGTTTACTGTATATGCATTTTTGTTTTCAATAATATGAATATCTTGTATTCCAAAAATATCGCAGGAACGCAACACAGCACTTGCATTGTGTGGTTGGTATAAATCTTCCAAAGCAATGGTGATGTGTCTTGTTCTATAATCTAAAACAGTATCAAACTTACTTCTGCGTGTTTCAGAAATAAATTGTGACAAGTATGTGATTAATTCTTTTGCCATTTTTTATTTACTATTGATAATGTCGACACTTCGACTCCGCTCAATCAATGTCGTTTAGTTAAGGCATAAGTATTCTAGAACCATTGAATTAAAGCTGAATAAAATCAGTTTTTTGTTTTATACCGAAAGCATATATGTTATAGGAGTCCAACTAAACATATATTATAAGGCAACAAAAGTTTAATTTAATGGTAGGAGCAAATTTAAAAATATTAGCTGAACTAAAAATAGTTCTAGAAGAAGTTTCTAACAATCAGGAAGTAATTTTTTTATTTTATTGATAGCTAGGCTCCGAGTAGAGAAAGGATAAGTTAACCGTTTTTTTTTAATAACGACTTGCGGATTTTAGGTAATACCGAAAACATATATGTAACCTGCCGGCAGGCAGGCAGTCCAATCCCGCACCCCGCAAGAGCGGGACAGGCGTGCAGGAGAACTAAACATCTATTGCATCGGCATTAACCATTGTAAATTATATCAATATGGTTTTAAATAATTTTTTCATCCCAAAAAAAGAGTGCCAAAATGGTACTCTTTTCGTGAAATTTTAATCAAGTATAAATCACTATCCCAAATACGTTTTAAGAATTTTACTTCTAGACGTATGTTTTAATCTGCGAATTGCTTTTTCTTTAATCTGACGAACGCGTTCACGAGTCAAGTCAAATTTTTCACCAATTTCTTCTAAGGTCATTGCATGTTCTCCGCTTAATCCGAAGTATAAACGAACAACGTCTGCTTCACGGGAAGTTAGTGTGTGTAATGCTCGTTCAATTTCTCTTCGTAAAGATTCGTTCAGCAATCCATTTTCCGGACTCGGACTATCATCTGCTTGTAGTACATCATACATACTGCCTGCATTGTCGTCACCACTTGTTAATGGTGCATCCATAGAAACATGGCGGCCTGTATTTTTCATGGATTCTTTTACTTCCTGTTCTGTAATTTCAAGCATTACAGCAATTTCAGCCGGACTAGGCTCACGCTCATATTCCTGCTCTAATTTCGAAAATGTTTTATTGATTTTATTGATGGAACCAATTTTGTTCAGTGGTAAACGAACAATACGGGATTGCTCGGCTAAAGCTTGAAGGATAGATTGACGAATCCACCATACAGCATAAGAAATAAATTTGAAACCACGGGTCTCATCAAAACGTTGTCCGGCTTTTATCAAACCTAAATTTCCTTCGTTAATTAAATCGGGTAAACTTAAACCTTGATTTTGATATTGTTTAGATACGGATACAACGAAACGCAAATTGGCTTTTGTTAATTTTTCAAGTGCAGATTGATCTCCGGCACGAATTCTTCGTGCCAATTCAACTTCTTCATCTGCTGTAATTAAATCTACTTTCCCTATTTCTTGTAAGTATTTGTCTAGGGATGCTGTTTCGCGGTTGGTAACCTGTTTGGATATCTTGAGTTGTCTCATAAAATGGGTGTAATTTAAAACCTATAGCTATACGGTATTGTTTTCTAAAAGTTTCAACTAAAGTACATTTTTTTTAAGATAAATGAGGTTTTTTTGCCGATGGAGGTGGTTTTGGGTGGAAAGCTTGTTGGTGGCAGTTTCCGAGGAAAGTATCAGGTAGCAAGTATCAAGTATCAGGACTGGATGTTTGTTTTGTCGTCATTGCGAGCCTGCCTGCGGTAGGCAGGTCCCGCATTTTCGCGGGATGTGGCAATCTCTTTCATAATCGTAACAATAGTTCTCATCGAGAGAGATTGCCACATCCCGCCCCGAATCCTCAGGTAGTGACTCGCAATGACGCGCCAAAAGAAGCCCCATCCTAAAATAAAAAAACTCCCATCTTTCAATGAGAGTTCTTTCATAATTAGAAATTCTAAAATTAATTAGCTGCAGCTTCTGGCTTAGGCAATAATACTTTGCGAGACAATTTGAATTTCCCTGTTTTAGGATCAACTCCAATTAATTTCACTTGTATTTTTTCACCTTCTTTTAAAACACCATCCATACTTTCAAGTCGGCTGTGATTTACTTCAGAGATATGCAATAAACCATCTTTACCTGGCATAAATTCAACGAAAGCGCCAAATGCCATTATTGATTTTACTTTTCCTTCGTACACTTCACCAACTTCCGGTTGAGCTACAATGCCTTTGATTTTAGCTAATACAGCATCAATTTTATCTTTATCAACTGCAACGATATCAATGTGACCCATTCCATCTTTTTCTTCAATAACAATGGTAGCACCTGTTTCGCGTTGCATTTCCTGAATAATTTTTCCTCCAGGTCCGATGATCGCACCAATAAATTCTTTAGGAATAACCATCTTCACAATGCGTGGAGCGTGTGATTTGTAGTCTTCACGGGTAGCAGTAATGGTTTTTGCCATTTCAGCTAAAATGTGTAAACGTCCTTCTTTAGCTTGTTGTAAAGCTTCAGCCATTACTTCATAAGGTAAACCATCTACTTTCAAATCCATTTGACAAGCAGTGATACCATCTTTTGTTCCGGTAACTTTAAAGTCCATATCTCCTAAGTGATCTTCATCTCCTAAAATGTCGGAAAGAATCGCATATTTTCCCTTATCATCTGTAATCAATCCCATTGCAATTCCAGAAACCGGTTTAGTGATTTTAACACCTGCATCCATCAAAGCCAATGTACCAGCGCAAACTGTTGCCATTGATGACGAACCGTTTGATTCTAAAATATCAGAAACAATACGGACAGTGTATGGATTTTCAGGAGAAAGAACTTTTCTTAAAGAACGTTCAGCTAAATTACCATGTCCAACTTCACGTCTTCCTGGTCCACGGTTTGGTTTTACTTCACCTGTAGAAAAAGCAGGGAAGTTGTAATGTAACATAAAATTATTTTGTCCTTGAAACAAAGCTCTGTCAATAGATTGAAGATCTAATTTAGTTCCCAATGTAACAGAAGTCAAAGATTGTGTTTCACCACGAGTGAAAATTGCAGAACCGTGAGCCGAAGGTAAATAACCTACTTCACTCCAGATAGG
>JAYVZC010000061.1:0-5232 GCA_043783695.1 Bacteroidota bacterium | reverse complement strand
TTTCCTTTGATATCTACCAGCAATGGCGAATCATCCAAGGTCATTAAACTCATGGTTGCATAGTCAGAGGGTAAGATTTGAAACTTAAATTTTTGAGTTCCATCTTCTGAAGAAACAAGAACTGAATTTCCATTTTCATCTGCAATCATGAACTTCAATTTTTTTGCAAGAGGAGTATCGCTCACATCCATCGTTAAAAAATAGCCTTGGTCATAAGGTAAGTTCTCAAACTTAAATCTTCCATTAGGATCTGTTTTCGAAACAAAAAAGATTTCTCCTTTTTCGTTCACTAAATACACTTCACGATTTTGTAATGGAGCTTTATTTCCATCGTCTGATAAAATTTTTCCTGCAAAAGTTACCTTCACTTTCGAGTCGTTGATTAATCGCCCTACTTTAATAGTTTTTGTGGAGGTGTTATGATAAATATCCGAAACAGTAATTTCTAATTTTCTGACATTTTCTTTTAAAGGAACATGACATTTAAATTCAGGATTATTTTCTTCTATTTTGTATTTCGCAATAATTCCATTTATTTTTATGTATTCGATCGGGCTTTTATCTTTCACATATCCTTCAATCAACACATCTATTTGATTATCGAAAACATTAATAAAATTATTCATATCAATTTGAGGATATTCTATTTTGATATCGGGATTATCGCTTTCGCGATTTGCTTCATATAGTTTTTGTTTGGTGTCAGCCAATAATTTTACTGTCTCAGGTTTATTGGAAATAGTAACAGCTTTTGCAAAATCAGATATCGCTTCTTTATAATTGTTGGATTCTAAATAACATTTTGCACGATTAGCATACACTTCTGCATTTTTATCATTCAACTGAATACATTTTGTAAAATCATTTATTGCACTTTGAAATTGACTCGTTTTTTGATAAACCAATCCCCGTTGATAAATTGGTTCGACATCCTTCTCATTCATTACAATAGCTTTTGTTAAATCACCAATAGCATTTGTAAAATCATTTTTTAATAAATAAGGAAAACTTCTGTAATAAAAAATCCGATAGTTTTTAGGTGCAACGGAATCCTTTTCATCCAATGTTGATGCGGTTGTATAATTTTTTATTGCATCATCATACATGGCCACTTTAGTTTGAGCCATAGCCAAATTGCTGAAATAAGGCTTAAAAATCGGTAGTGGTTTTGAATCGTTTGGTTTGATTCCACGCATAATAGTTACTGCACGCTGATATTCAGTAACGGCAACAGCATAGTCTTTCAAACTATCTTTGCTCATCCCCTTCAGATAATGCAAACGATGGTTGTACTGATTTTTTAATAGTGCTGTTTCACAAGTTGCCAAAGCATCTGCAAATTTTTTGGTATTAATCAAACACCAAGCTTTTTGTTCGTAGGCTTCAATGTTCCCTTTATCCTCTTCTAAAACTCTTTCCAAATCAAACAATGCTTGTGGCCACATATTAATACTAATTTTTAGTATAGCTACTTTAAAATATAGTTTTTCATCTTTTTTTATATTTAAAGCATTATCGTAATCAGCAATGGCTTTGATAATTTCTTTTTTATTTACATAAGATTTTGCTCGTTCAATCATCACCTCATCGTCCTTGGGTTTTAGTTCCAATACTTTTGTGAAAAGGGCAATGGCTTCATCTGTCTTACCAGCTTCGGCAGCATCTTTTCCTTGAGAAAATAATTTTCCGGCACTTTGAGAAAAAGAATGGAATGTTCCTAAAAAAAATAGAATAGAAAATAAAAAGCGAAGTACTTGTTTCATGTAGCTAAATTATAACATTTTTGGGAAACGAGAACAAAGAGAAGAACCTAAAGATGAGACTCTATTTAGTAGAATACTTGTCTCATTTTGATTAGAGCAGAGAAGCGGTATCTCCCGGTTAGAAGAAGTTCTAGTGTTGCGATAAGGGATAGTGGCTTCGGCTGACATACAAAAGGCAAGAGCATTAAAAATCTCTTGCTTTTCCTCTTTTATTTGGTTATCTTTATAGTAAACAAATAAATACAATTGTGAACTATTATTATATAACCGGAACAAGTAGAGGAATAGGAAAAGCATTTGCCGAGCATTTGTTAGAAAATCCGTCTAACCATGTGATTGGCATTTCTCGTCATAGTACTATTAAACATCCAAATTACAAGCATGCCTATTTGGATTTAACAGATGTGCATGCCATTGCTGAATTTAAATTTGAATTACATGCCAATGCAAAAAAAGTGTATTTGATAAACAATGCAGGAGTTTTAGGATTTATTAAACCTATTGGCAAGTTGGACGCTTCAACTATCATTAAAAATTATACGGTGAATTTAATTGCACCAAGTGTTCTTACCAACGCCTTTATAGAATGTTACGATTCAACTGATGCCGAAAAAGTAATAGTAAATGTTAGTTCCGGAGCAGGAAAAAGTCCGATTGATGGATGGGCTGTATATTGTGCCTCCAAAGCAGGAATTGATATGTTTAGCCGAGTGGTGGATGCCGAACAAAAAATTAGAGCAAAAAAGCCTCTAGAGAGCATTCATAAAGGATTTCATATCTTCTCAATTGCACCGGGAGTAGTAAATACAGGAATGCAAGAGGAAATTAGAGCGGCTCAAAAAGAGGACTTTAGCAGATTAGAAGATTTTATTGGCTATAAGGTCAATAATCAGTTGGCTGACCCCGATTTTGTTTCTAAAAAATATATTAATATCTTAGCTGATATAAACGCTATCAAGGACGTATTATCATCTATAAAAGATTACGAATAAAATCATCCCCTCTCTAAACTATATAATTTAAATGCTATTTAAAATGAAAAAAATTACAGCACTATTAGGAGTTACCTCTTTATTGGTACTCGGTTTCAGTTCCGCTACAGCGCAAGAAGTAAAACTTTGTAGCACAACAGAAATGATGAATAAATATTTTGATGAACATCCTTCTTTAAAACAAGCATATCTTGCCGAAGAACGAATACGTGACCAAAAAGATCAAGTTGCATTTGCAAATGGATATAAAGAAGGTGATGGAAAATCAATGGTTCCAATCTATATTATTCCTGTGGTTTTTCATATTCTTCATGTAGGTGGACCGGAAAATATTTCAGATGCTCAAATAGTTGATGAGATACGTATTTTGAATGAAGATTTTCGTAGATTAAATTCAGACACTTCTGCTATTGTGCCAACATTTAAGCCTATTGCAGCGGATTGCGAAATTGAGTTTCGTTTGGCACAAAAAGATCCATTAGGGAATTGTACTAATGGAATTGACCGCATTTATTCATCAGAAACGAATGTTGGTGACGATGGTTCAAAACTAAATGATTGGCCTCGTAACAAATATTTAAATGTTTGGGTTGTAAAAACTATTACAAGCGGAGCAGCAGGTTATGCTTATCTACCCGGAACTACATCGGCTGCAAACGATGGTATTGTTATCTTATCGAATTACATTGGAGCTATTGGAACAGGTTCTACAACTCGTTCACGTGCATTAACTCACGAAATTGGTCACTACTTAAATTTATTACACACATGGGGAAATGGTACTGTTGCAGCAGATTGCTCTGGAAGCGATTTTGTATCTGACACTCCTAGTACAATTGGTTGGCAGACTTGCAATCTTTCCGGGGCTACATGTGGTAGTACACTTGATAATGTTCAAAATTTTATGGAGTATGCATATTGTAGTAAAATGTTTACGACTGGACAAAAAAACAGCATGAGAACTGCATTAACAAGTTCTATTGCATCCAGAAATAATTTATGGACTACCACCAACTTAACAGCAACAGGAGTGAGTATTCCGGCAGTTTTATGTTTAGCAGATTTTAAATCAAGTGATTTATTAAATGTTGTTTGTCAAGGTGATAGTTTAGCTTTTACAGATTTATCTTGGAACGGAAATCCAACAGGTTGGGCTTGGACATTTGCTGGCGGAACACCTGCTACTTCTATAGATTCTGTTCCTATGATTACTTATAATACACCAGGTGTTTATAATGTTTCGTTAACAGTTTCAAATAGTTCGGGTTCTGTAAGTGCAACAAAAACATCTTATGTTACAGTTTATCCAAATACTGCTACGTACACTTCTTCTTTTTATTCAGAAAGTTTTGAAGCAAGTGGAATTCCAAATGTGGATTGGAATGTATATAATGCAACTCCAGGAACTAACACTTGGACACAAACATCAACTGCTGCTGCAACAGGAGCTAAATCTGTTTGTATAATTAATGCTTCTACTTATGATGGAAATGTGGATGAATTAATTAGTCCACCAATTAATATGACAATGATTCCAGCAACCCCATCATTAACATACAAAGTTGCGCATGCACAAAAAACAGCTACATCAGCAGATAAATTGCAAGTATATGTACGTACCGATTGTAACTCACCATGGTCATTGCGTCAAACTATTACAGGAACTGCACTTTCTACTGCTGGTGTGGTAAGTTCATCTTTTGTTCCTACTGCATCGCAGTGGGCAACTAAAGTAATTAACCTTACATCTGTTACAACTGCAACTAGCTTATTTGTGAAATTCAAATTTACAAGTAATGCAGGAAATAATATTTATTTAGATGATATTAATATCTTGAGTAATGTTGGTGTTGATGAATTATCAAACAGCATTAATTTTAATGTTTATCCAAATCCTGCTGAAGACAATACCGTTATTGCTTTTAATTTAATAGAAAAAAATCAAGCAGATATTAAAATTTATGATGTAGTAGGAAAAGAAGTGTCGTTGATATTTACAGGAAATCTAAGTGCTGGTGAACATCAATACTCTATTTCAGGAAATACAAAGTTAGCTGCAGGTGCTTATTTCGTTAAACTAACAGTTGGTGGAGAAAGTTTTGCTAAAAAGTTGATTGTGAAATAGACGCCAAGTTGCTTTATTTATGGTACAGAATATGGTTTCGGATACATATTCGTTTGTGTCAAAAAGGCTATCTCAATTTGAGATAGCCTTTTTTAATTTAACACTTCAATCCTGCTAATACTTTTTTCGCTTGTGTATTTGTTGCATCCAGTTCAAGAATTTTTTGCATGTATATTTTTACATTCGGACAATCTTTTTTATCAGCGTAATATGCTGCTAAATAATTGTACACATCTATCAAATCTTTTTTATTTTTTTCAGCATCTTCGGGCTTCACTTTCGTCAAATACGTTTCATAGAAAGGTTTCGCAAGCCAATTTGTATTGTTTGCATCTACTTGTAGATTTATTTT
>JAYVZC010000060.1:0-2167 GCA_043783695.1 Bacteroidota bacterium | reverse complement strand
CAAAGAAGGAAAGCGATGAACTAGACGCCTTACTAAAAAATATATTACAAAAAAGCGATTTCTTCGGAAAAAATCTTACTTTGGACGATATTGATATCCATCTAGGAAAAATTATTCATAATATACGCGATACATTATACAAAACATTAGACGTGACAAAAAAAATATAATATACCATTATTATATTATATGAACTTGGCAGTACAAAAAGTTGTCGAATTTGGTTCCGATTTTATGAAAAAAAAATTTGTAGAAAGTGGTGCAAATACAAAGATCACTGGAAGCGGTACTCGACGAAGAAATAGAAAAAGAAATAGAAATAGAAATAGAAAAAAAAAATCGAGCAAGTGTAATAGTAAATATAGGAATATGGATACGTGTCGAAATTAATATCTTTGTATTTTATATTATGAAATTTTGGGAAGATATTAAATCATGGTGGAGTAATTTCAGGAACAGACCCGACAAAAACGGAAACGAAACCGGAAACGGAAACGAAAACAGAAACGAAAACGAAAACGAAAACGAAAACCATCCAGAACAACCAAAAGCCGGTGGATCGGGTCGAAGAAAAAGCCGAAGGAGACGTCGATCTCAACATAAAAAAACAAAGAGGCATGGAAGAAGACGTTAGAATTTCTCACCTCCCGATTCATAAAGTTATTTTTTACTGCATTTGCGAGGAGAGATTAATTATCCATTTATTTATTAATACAAAATAAAATAAATAAATTGGAATTCGAAATTTGAAAGACTATCATGCGATATTAATCTCTATTCTCCCGATTGATGCACGCGTATAACTAACAAGTTAGTTACAAGCATCGGACTGGAAAATAAGAAATTTCCTCACTTCCTACAAATACAGCAAAAAATAACTTTGTTATTTTTGATGGTTTGAATCGGGAGGCGAGAGATTAATAGAATCAGTTTTTTTTCTTGTTATGATATATATATAGGAGAGTGTAATGGGAAAAACAATTATTAGAAGAAAACGTATCTCAAGAAAAAAAAAGGTTACCACACGACGAAGAAATAAAAAAATATACAAGGCGGGAGGAAAAACAAGTAGTAAAGCTCATGATCAAGAACAGGAAGAAGAAGAAGAAGAACAAGAACAAGAAGAACAGGACGGACCCATTATTTTACAGGATCATCAAATAAGCGGGTAAGTCTTAATGATGATTTAAATAACATTATATTTTTATCGTCGGTTTTTGCAATTTTATATATTCTTTCCTTTGTTATCAATATAGAAACCTTGGATGATTATAGTAATATTAATACCAAAAAAATAGCGGATGATATTGAAAAATACACATCATATCATGCTATACCTCAAACAAGTACGTCCGGATTCCCCAAAGTAATTCATCATAAGAAAGAAGTATCCTATAATATGTATCAAATGGTTATATGGATGAATATTACACGAGGATGTTTACCTGAAAATGTAGTTGAACTTCTTTCTCTTGAAGATCCTGTAAACGCGAAATATTATTCTAAAAAATTAAATATGGATATCTATCTTGATCATGGAATTTATATTGGTAATTTACAGGATCAAAAAACAAAAGAATTTAGTCCAAAATTTCACGAAATATATAAAATAGCAAAAGGAAAAAGAGCCGTATTTTATTCCAATTCAGTGGCTAGTGGGATTGTGTATTTTCAAGATTTTTTAAACAGTAAGAATGAAATTTATCTTTATTTCGATATTAATTTAACGCTTCAAGAAAAAACAGTAATGTTGGAAACATTTAAACAGGCGACATCTCAGTGTTTTTTACTTATCCATCCATCTTCGCCTATTTAGCGTTTGGATTTCGTACTCGTTCTTCACCGTAAAACGAATCTGCCATTGTGGCAATGTCTTTGATGGTTGGGTGCGTAATTTTGCCCCATAATTTATCTGATTCCTCCTTGGTATAATTGAGAGGTTCATTCTTTGGGTGAATACCACCATCACTACAGTCCCCTATTGGCCTTCCTTGCCGTTTTCCCTGCTTTGGTGTCCAACTTAATGGGCTCACATGTAACCCTGGAATATGTCGAAGCACTGTTTCCTTTGTTAAAATGAATGCTAGACCTTCTTGATGAAAATTTTCGTATAACATTCGATTTACTGCCGACTTCACTGAAGTATAAGACTTTCGTAGTGATGGCA
>JAYVZC010000059.1:0-5240 GCA_043783695.1 Bacteroidota bacterium | reverse complement strand
CAGATTGTTAATAACGTAAATTCGGAGTGGGGGGAAATTAATATTTATTGCAAATATTCGACTTCTTTTTTAGATAATATTAATCGAACTCAGGTTATTGAGGTTGAAAACTTAGGATACAATTTAGAAAGCATTAAAATTATAAAGAAAAAACGCAGGCTACAAACCTGCGGTACTATAAAATACTGCCTAACAATAATGAGGCGACTGAGAAATAAATAATTAAACCAGTAACATCAACTAAGGTTGCAACAAATGGGGCGGAAGAAACAGCAGGATCCATTCCTAAACGTTTCAACAATAAAGGGAATAGCGACCCAATTGTATTTCCCCACAAAACAACACCAACTAATGAAAATCCAACAGTCATAGCAAGTTCCAACCAATGTGGACCATATAATGTTGTAAATTGCGCCCATATCACCACTCTTAAAAATCCAATCAAACCCAGCAAACCTCCAAGTAATAAGCCAACTCGTATTTCTTTTCGAATAATGAGCCACCAATTGCGAATGGTAATTTCCCCTAATGCTAATGCGCGAATAACAAGTGTTGAAGCTTGTGAACCGGTATTTCCACCGCTGGAAATAATTAGAGGAATGAACATTGCCAATACAACTGCTTTAGCAATTTCATTTTCGAAAAAACTCATAGCACTAGCTGTAAGTGTTTCTCCAAGAAATAATACGATTAGCCAACCAGCACGTTTTTTAAGAATTCCGAAGATGGACATGCTCATGTAGGGCTCATCCAAAGCCTCCATACCAGCCATTTTTTGCAAATCCTCTGTTTCTTCTTCTCTTCTTACATCTACAACGTCATCTACAGTAATTCGTCCTACTAGTCTGCCAAGAGCATCAACAACAGGCAATACAACCAAGTTGTATTTGTCCATAAAATTTGCTACTTCTTCAACATCTGTATTTGTTTTTACAGAAAGAACTTTTGGGTCATAGATGTCAGCAATTTGAGAATTTAATGGAGAAATGACTAATTTTTTTAATGATAATAAACCAACTAGTTTTTCATCATCATCAACTACATAAATGGAATAAATATTTTCTACAGATTCAGCTTTTGCACGAATTTGTCTGACACATTCAATGGAGTTGCTATTTAATTTAACGCTTACCAACTCCGTAGCCATCAAACCACCTGCAGTGTTCTCATCATAATTTAAAAGTTCAACAATGTCGCTGGCTTGCTCACTGTCTTCCATTTGAGAAAGAACTTCTCCCTGAACACTGTCTGGTAATTCAGCGATAACGTCTGCCGCATCATCTGAATCCATATTGTCGATATGCTCGGCAATTTCTTTTGAGGTAAGAGATGCTAAGAAATCTTCACGAACATCATCATCCAGTTCAACTAATACATCGGCCGCAATTTGTTCATCCAGTTGCGTGTAGACATATTTTGCTTCTTCAATTTCTAATTCATTAAATATTTCAGCAATATCAGGAGGATAAAGGTCTTTGAATTGCTCAACGACAAATGCTCCGTTCTTGCTATTGATAGCTTCGCGGAGTTTTACTAAAAAATTGTTTGTTAATTCAAATTGCATTTTCTTTTCATGCTGAATTTATTTCAGCATCATCGGGTGCAAAGGTAAGATTTATACGTATTGGAGCATCCGTTTATAGGAAAATTAAACCTCCACCATATTGGTGAGTGCTACAAAGTCGGCAACCGATAATTCCTCCGCTCTTTGTGTGAGATATTTATGGTCTAAAAATTCAGGTTTTAATTTAAAGGCTTTGATAGAATTTCGCAGTGTTTTCCTGCGTTGATTGAATCCTGCTTTTACCACTTGCTTGAATAATTTCTCATTGCAATCCAATTGCTGAACAGCATTTCTTGTTAAACGAATAATAGCCGATTGAACTCTCGGAGGCGGATTAAAAACACTTGCATCTACTGTAAATAAATATTCGATGTCATAAAATGCTTGAAGCAATACACTGGTAATTCCGTAAGTTTTATTTCTGGGTTTAGAAGCGATACGTTCAGCTACTTCTTTTTGAAACATTCCCACTACTTCTGGAACTTGATTTTTATGATCTAGTACTTTGAATAAAATTTCAGTAGAAATGTTGTATGGAAAATTTCCTATTACAGCAAAAGGTTCGTTGTTGAATAAATTATTAAAATCTAATTTTAAAAAATCGCCTTCAATGATCTTGTTTTCAAGTGTAGGAAAATTTTGTTTTAAAAATGCAATGGATTCTCTGTCAATATCGATGATATGAGTTTCGTAAGTAGTTTCCTGAATAAGGTATTTTGTAAGTACACCCATTCCCGGACCAACCTCTATGACCTTTTTATACTGTGAAAAATGTTTTAAACTTTTTACAATATTGAGAGCAATAGTTTCATCCTTTAAAAAATGCTGCCCTAAATGTTTTTTTGCTCTTACTACTTGGTTCATTAGTTCACTTGTTCATTGGTTTATTAGTATTCTGTGTTTTTGTTGTGCTTATAAAACTTCTAATAAAGTTCTAAATGCAACAAACTTGTTTGCATATTTATCGGATACATCCTTGCGGAGACGAGGAGCATGTTGATCTAAATATTCTTGGAGATCTTCCATGTTTTTTGCTGTGTATTGAAAGGAATATGTTGTTCCCTGTTCTTCTTCAACCAACACTTTGCACAGTTTATTTTCCACAAAAAATCCCGTAGCCATTACATCCGGGATGTGTTTTGTTTTCATCCACTCAAGCCATTCATCATGCACATCGTTTTCGATGTTTATTGTTACGTTGTAAATTATCATAAGTCCCTTTCTATCTCTCCCCAAAGGGGAGAAGAATTGTTAGTGTAAAAAAAATATAAAATTGTTTTAATGTTTTTGTAATTTAGTTCATCAAAGTCCTTCCCTTTGGGAAGGGTTGGGATGGGCCCCTAATTAATACTATCGCCTCTTAATTTTCTAAATCTTTTTCTTGCCTCTACTACATACAAACTATCGGGATATTTTTCCAATAGTTGTTGATACAATTCTTTTGCTTTTTCAATATTTTTAAATTGACTTTCATTTAAGTCGGCCAATTTAAACATCGCATCATCTCCTAAAATACCATCTCCGTAATTTTTTAAAATATCTTCATAGAATCCTGCCGCTTCGTTGTATTGCGCATGTTTTAAAGCTATTTGAGCTTTTTTGTAAATAATATCATCGGCAAGTGCATGATTAGGAAATGTTTTGTTTAATGAATCATAAAGACTAAGTGCTACATCATCCATATTTCTAAATGCAAATAAATCGGCCATCGAAAAAAGTGCTAATGGTGCTTCATTTGTATCAATTGCCAATGCATCACTGATTGTCAATGATAATTCCAATGCATCGTTTGCAATCAATTTTGAAGTAGCTCCTTTTAATACATCTAATTGTGCTTGAGCCCATTTAAAATCTCCTGTGTAATAAGATATTTTCGCTACTCTGAATTTTGCTTCTTGTCCGATAGCATCGTACTTAAATGCTTTTTCCACTTGAGAATAACGCAAAGATGCTTCCCAAATATCTCCTGTCATTAATAATACATCTGCTAATTCCAATTTACATTCTGCTTGTGTAATAGCTGCCAATTGTGGCATGTTGATAGCTTCTTCCAAAAGTGTTTTTGCATCATCTGTTTTGTTTAAATAAAATGCTTGTAGATGTGCTAAATTTTTTAAAAGTGGAACAGTGCTGGAAGATTTTCCTAATTCTTTAATGGTTGCATTGTAATTTTTTTCCAACTCTTGTAAATCTAATGGGGTGTAATTTCCTTTGTTAACGACTTTTTGATAGTAGACGTTTAATAATTCAATTCGGGCATTGGTGTAATAATAAACTTCAGGACCTTTTGCAATTACGTAATTATATGCTTTGATTGCTACATCGTAAGCCTCATTTTGAGCAAACAATTGTGCCAATCCCATTACTCGATTTCCTTCTTCTTTTTTTCTTTTGTCCAGTGCTTTTGCTTGTACAAGTGCTCCTTCCCAATCTTTTAATTGTATTTGCATCCAAATTAATAGTTCAGACAAAATAGTTTTATCTGGATTTTTTGCAATGCGTTTTAAAAGTTCTGTTTTTAAAAGTTCATTTTGTTTTTGATCGGCATCATTTCCAAAACTTGTTTGCAAAGCATTTTGTACACTTTGAATATAGGAGTCATGAATCTCAAGTACATCCAAATATTCATTTATCATTTCAGTTTGTTGCCCCTTAATCTTGTAGACATCTGCCAACTCAAAACTAAAAGGATAATTGTTTTGAGAAATTTTTCTCCCTTTTAAATATACTACAATTGCAAAATTGTACTGGCGCAGTGCAATAAACGCATTTGCAACAGCAAAAACTTGCTCATCGTATTTAATTGATTTTACAGCCGATTCCCAAGTTGATTTTGCTTTTTCAACATCATCAGCTCTGAAATAAACATTTCCTAAATCGACAATATAATTTGGAGCATCCGAATTTTGTTTGATTTGTTTTTTTGCAATCTTTTCTGCCTTCTTAAAATCTTTTGTCTCGAGTAAACAATTTAAATAAGGTAGATAAAAAACCTGAGGTGATTTTTTATTGTAAAGCTTCTCGTAATATTCCAATGCTTTATCAAATTCTTTGTTCTGATAAAATTGCAGCGCGAGTTGTTCATCCGTTCCTGGCTGAGCAAATGAATGTATTTGTGTGAAGACAAATGCAAAAAATAATATGTGTTTAATGTATTTCACTTAATAAAAACGTTTTTTAGTCTTGAATCTTGTGTCTTAAATCTTGATTCTTCTTATTTATATCCAACAATTTCCAACACCACCGCTTTCGCCTCTATATCCAATCCGTTACGTAAAGTTACTAAACTTCCTTGTTTTAAATGCTCACCAAATCCAACCGGTGCATAAAGTACGGCATTTAAAACGGCTGTTTCGCACTGTTCTATTGGCTTTTTGTACAATTCTATCTGACATTCGGTGGAGTAACCTTTTGCCCCTTTTACATAGGCTTGAGGACGATAAATACCCATTAATTCGTACTTGCTAAGATTTTCGACTAGCAATTTTACAATGAGGTATTTTTTGTGGTAAATCAACGGAAGTTCAAATTCGAAAGTTTCAATTCGGAATTTTTAAAAAGTAAAAAAATTAATTAATATTAGACTTTATATAAGTTAAAATGTTATGAGCATAAAGATATAGATAAGTATTTGATGGCTGTTGTTTTGTGATAGAAATTTTTTTTTAGCTATGCA
>JAYVZC010000058.1:0-5248 GCA_043783695.1 Bacteroidota bacterium | reverse complement strand
GTACTTAGCTCCGAAAAAGTATAAGCTAAAAATCATTTTTGATAATAATCGAAATTATAAATGGGATACAGGAAATTATCTGAAAAAGATTCAGCCGGAAAAAGTAATTTATAATTCGGAGTTGATAAATATCCGTTCGAATTGGGATGCTGATCTGGAATGGAAGGTTGAGTAAAAACAAAAACACACCCCTAGCCCCTCTCGAGAGGGGAATAAATCCCACTTCGAAATAAAAAACATCTGTGACAATTTGAGTAACCTGCGGTGAAAACTGTTATTTTATCTCGAAATCATCCGCATCCAGCATCACCGGAAAAACTTTTCTGAACTCATCTAAATCTTTATACTTCAAAGTAATAGTTTCTATAATTTCTTTCCCAGATTCTATTTTACTTATTGCTTCTCCTTTGAAATTCAATACAACTGAATCCCCCGAATGATAAATATCGTTACCATCATTCCCCACTCTATTTACTCCAATCGTATAACTTTGATTTTCTATAGCACGTGCTATTAACAATGATTTCCATGGATGCGCTCTTCTTTCCGGCCAATTGGCAACATAGATTAAAACATCATACTCCAGATCTACTTCTTTTTTTTGTCTTGATTCTTGATTCTTGCTACCTGCCCGTCCGGCAGGCGGGCTTGATTCTGTTTTTTTATTTCTCGACCAAACAGGAAACCGTAAATCGTAACAAATAAGGGGGCAAATTTTCCAGCCTTTTAAATCAACGATAATTTTTTTTTCTCCGTGTCCATAATGATTGTCTTCATCACCCATTCTGAACAGATGTCGTTTATCATAAACCTTGCAAGTACCATCGGGATTCATCCATACCAAACGATTAAAATATTTTCCCTGCCTGCCGGCAGGCATGGCTCCATCTTCACAAATAAAACTTCCAGTGATCACACAGTTTTTTTCTTTTGCTTTTCTCTTCATCCAGGTAACTGTTTTTCCAGTAATTGATTCAGCAAATAATTCGGGACGCATACTAAAACCTGTTGTAAACATTTCGGGAAGAACAATTAAATCAGTTGCTTCAGAGAGAGAGGCTATTTTTTGAGAAAATAATTCGAGATTTTTCTCTTTGCTTTCCCAATGCAAATCCGATTGGATGATGGTTATTTTTAAATCTTGCATAGTGCGTATATTATGATGTTTCTCGCAATAAATATTTTGTAAGAATCAAACCAACACATCCCCATTCATCTCTTTCGGAATTTCAATCCTCATCATTTTTAAAATAGTTGGTGCAATGTCGGCCAACTTTCCGTCTTTCACATTTTTATAATCTGTATCAATTAAAATACAAGGAACAGGATTTTTTGTATGTGCTGTGTTTGGACTACCATCTGGATTAATCATATAATCTGCATTGCCATGATCGGCTATGATTATGAAGGAGTAGCCATTTTGAATCCCTGTTTCAACTACTCTTTTTGTACATGCGTCTACTGTTTCAATTGCTGTTATTACTGCATTATAATTTCCTGTATGACCAACCATATCAGCATTTGCGTAGTTCATACAAATAAAATCTGCTTCTCCTTTTTGTAGTTCGGGTAAAATAGAATCTGTTAATTCAACAGCACTCATTTCTGGTTTTAAATCGTAGGTTGCTACTTTCGGAGATGGAGTCATCATTCTTTTTTCTCCGATAAATTCTTTTTCTCTTCCGCCCGAAAAGAAGAAAGTAACATGAGGATATTTTTCTGTTTCAGCAATTCGTATTTGTTTCTTTTCAGCTTTTTCTACAACTTCTCCTAAAGTATTTACCAAATTATCTTTGTCGTAAAGGATATGTACATTTTTAAATGTAGCATCATAATTGGTCATAGTAACATAGTAGAGTGGAAGCATTTTCATTCGTTGCTCCGGAACATCCATTTGCGTGAACACTTGAGTAATTTCTCTGCAACGGTCGGTGCGAAAATTAAAACAGATCACCACATCATTTTCTTTTATAATTCCAATCGGATTTCCGGAAGCATCCGTATTAACGATTGGTTTAATAAATTCATCTGTTACATTTTCTGAATAGGATTCTTCAATTGCCTTAAGTATGTTCTGTGTTTTTTTGCCTTCGCCTTTTACCAATAGATCGTAAGCTAATTTAATTCTCTCCCATCGTTTGTCTCTGTCCATTGCATAATATCTACCAACAACACTGGCGATTTTTCCGGTAGAATTTTTTAAATGTGCTTCCAGATTTTTCAAATATCCCAATCCGCTTTGGGGGTCAGTATCTCTTCCATCTGTAAAGGCGTGAATGAACACATTATTAAATCCTTTTGATTTTGCTAAATCGCATAAGTAATGCAAGTGTGCTTGAGAGGAATGTACTCCACCTTCAGAAACCAATCCAATAAAGTGCACTGATTTTTTTTCTTTTTTCGCATAATCAAATGCTTTAAGTAATTCAATATTGGTATCAATTGTTTTTTCTTTTACCGCTTTATTGATGAGAGCAAAATCCTGATATACAATTCTTCCTGCACCAATATTCAAATGCCCTACTTCAGAATTTCCCATTTGTCCATCGGGCAAACCAACATTTTCTCCTGAAGTACGCAAAGTACTGTGAGGATATTTTTTATACAAACTATCTACAAAAGGGGTATTTGCATTTGCAATGGCATCGGATTTTGATCCATCACCAATTCCCCAACCATCTAAAATTAAAAGAGCAACCTTTTTCATAATACATTTTATGTTTTGTACAGATAACGAATCAAACGAATTTTCGAATCTGTGTATTGTGTTAGTCTTTACAAAAATCCATTCCCCTCTCGAGAGGGGTTAGGGGTGTGTGATAGCAACCTTAAACTTTCTAACTTTAAACTATTTAACTAAACGTCAACTCAAATACACTTCCTTTAGGGACATTATCTCTCACACTTACAACTCCAGTGTGTTGTTCTGCCAAATACTTTACAATAAACAATCCCAATCCTGTTCCTTTTGTTTTTCTTACTTCTTCGTTTCCTACACGATAAAATTTTTGAAAAATATTCTTTTTCTCTTCATTTGAAATTCCAACTCCTTCATCGCTAACACTTAAAACTGTTTTACCATTGAAAAATTTAAGTCCAATAGTTATAGTTGAATTTTCAGGAGAATATTTTACGGCATTCTCTAATAAGTTTAAGACAATAGAAGGAAAACTTGTTTTATCAATCTTCATTTGAATATTAGGCTCAATAACCAACACTATTTTGTGCTTATAATTAAATGATTTGATTGTTTGATTGATCCCTTCTGTAATGTATTCCGATAAATTGTATTGCTCTTTGTGTAAAGAAAAAAAACTATTTTCAATTTTTGCTGCTAGTAAAATATTTTCTACCAAATTATTCAAGCGTTCGGTATCGCTTATGGCGTTGGAAATAATTTCTTTTTGTTTTCCCCTATCGAGTTCATGTTTTTGCAATGTTTGTAATTGCAATTTTGTGGAAGCAATGGGTGATTTTAATTCATGAGTAACGGATAACAAAAAATTTTTCTGCTGTTGAGCTAAGGCTGTTTCCTTTTTTAAAGTTTTTTGAATTTGATATCCTCCCAAAAGCAATAAAAAGACAAACACAGCTCCTTCACTCGAAATCATTAACCAGCGTTTATGTAATTTCTCATTCAATACTGTTCCATTTGCAATTACCTCTTCCTGGGTTTCTCCTTTTAAAAGATTGATTTCTGTTTTTAATCGGATGTTTTCACTGTTGAGTTGAAACATGGAATAAGTCCACCACGAAAATTGCAGAAACACATAAAATAACAATATATAAAACCAAAATAGTGGCTTCGATTTTTTTGGTGAAGAACTCATGGTGCAAAGGTAAGAAAACGTGTGTCAATTGCCTGTATTCGTCATTAATTTTACATCTATTTATTTATTTTTCCGATTCTTTCATAATTATACTCTTTATGTAGCCCTCGACAAGCAAGTATGTGGTTAAATTTCCTTGCTTTTTGCCGTTTATTAGAAAAAACCACCGTTCACTCATTCTCATAAACTAATCTTATTAAATGCAGTTGAACTTTGTGGAATCAGATACTCCAATACGTCTGATTATCAATCCCGAATTTGCCGGGAGGATTCCTAATCATTTTTAAAACATCGGATTATGAGTTATTCTACTTCAAATTACAGCCACTTAACCGATAATGAATTGGTAATTCAGTATAAAAAAACAGCGGATAAAATTTATGTAGGTGAATTGTACAAAAGATACACGCATTTGGTTTTAGGAATGTGTATCAATTATTTTAAAGATAGAGATGTAGCAAAAGACATGGTGCTACAAATTTTTGAAAAATTGTTTGATGAATTAAAAAAACGTGAAGTAGAAAATTTTAATGCTTGGTTGACATTTGTAGTTCGCAATTATTGTATTTCCGAATTACGAAAACTACAAACACAATTAAATCGCAATATCGAATATCAATACGCATTAAAAAATCAATTGACTGAAAAAGATGAAGAAGAAGTTGTTGAAGAAGAAGAAAAATTAGAAGCATTGGAAAAAGCAATGGAAAGTTTAAATCCTTTTCAAAAAAAATGTATCGAATTATTTTATCTGAAAAACATGAGCTACACTCAAATTGTTGAAATGACAGGCTATTCGGTGAATGAAGTGAAAAGCTATATTCAAAATGGCAAACGAAACTTAAAAATGATAATTACAAATTCTAAATAATCGTCCCCATGAACACATCTACTATGTTTACCAACTGTTTAACATACGAGCAATTGCAATCCTATTCGCTTAACAAAAGTGAAAAAGATGAACGAGCTCAACTATACAAGCACATTTCTGCGTGTGAATTGTGCACATGTGCGGTTAACGGATTTACTGCTATTTCTTTTACTTCTGCTGAGGTTGATGCCATCCACCATCAAATTGATGTAAAAACAAATGCTATGCATGCGAATCCGTTAACCTTCGCACATGTTTTTATTACTTGTGTTTCCATTATTTCCATTTTTGGATTTTATCAGTTTGCGAATTCTTTTTCGAAAAAGAAATCAAAACATTTAACTTTTGAAAACAATCTCCCTGTTTCAATTCCTATAGTTGAAAAGATAATCCCACTTGTTGAGTCAGAACTTATTCCAGAAACTAAAATTAAAAAACACGAGTTGCTGGTTGAAAAAAAAACAGTAGAAAAAAGATTCATTCCTGTTGACCCAATAAAAAGTATTAGTCCAACTTTAATTACTGTTCCGGTAAAAGCACTTGATTT
>JAYVZC010000057.1:0-2174 GCA_043783695.1 Bacteroidota bacterium | reverse complement strand
AAAAAATAATCTAAAACTAGTTTAATATGCATTCATAAAAAAATAAAAATATGTGGTGGCAATATCTATTGGTTTTTATTGGAGCGCTACTATTTGATATAGTGCCATTTCCGTTTCTACCCGCTTTTACCATTATGATTTTTCTTCAAATAAAATTTGATTTGAATATTTGGCTTGTAATTATAATTGGTGTTGTCGGCTCTATCCTTGGCAGATACATTTTAACTTTATACATTCCTTATTTGGCAGAAAAAATTTTTAAACCTACAAAAAATGAAGACGTTCAATTTCTTGGTAAAAAAATGAAAGAGAAAGGATGGAGAAGCCAGATGGTAATAATTTCTTACTCACTATTGCCTCTCCCCACTACTCCACTTTTCCTCGCTGGAGGAATGGCAAGAATAAAAGCCTTGTATATTATTCCTGCGTTTTTCATTGGCAAATTCACTAGCGACACCATTGCGGTTCATATAGGAAAATATGCTTCTGAGAATGCCGAAAGCATGATTGACGAAGCATCATCCTGGAAGTCGGTTACTAGCTTAATTATTGGACTTCTACTTCTTAGTGCTCTTTTATTTATTGACTGGCGTACATTAATCCAAAAGAAAAAATTTCTGCTAAATTTTAAAATCTGGAACTGAAAGCATAGTGTGAATTATGTAACTTATTCAAATTTTTGTGTAACAAATTTTTGAATTAAGATAACCATCTTTGCTTTCTCGCGAAAACTCTTTCACGAATTAAATTCAAATAAAATGGAACGATTTAAAATAGTAACTTTTGCAGTTTTCTTTTTGATTTTGGGAGTATTTTTGTTTTATGGATACACAGCTTTTTCATCGAATGATCAATCGAAAGAAAATTTATCGACTACATCTAAAGTAGCGTGTGAGTCAGAAGCTGAGTTGAAGTCTGACATGCGCAAACTCTGGGAAGATCATATTGTGTGGACCCGAAATACTATTTTTTGTCTTGTTGATGAACTTCCAGGAACGGAGCAATCGATAATACGCCAGCATCAAAATCAGGTTGACATAGGAAATGCAATCAAACCATATTATGGGGATGCTGCAGGTAAAAAACTAACTGCTCTATTAACAGCACATATTAATATCTCACTAGAAGTAATAAAAGAAGGAAAAACATCGAACACGGAAGCACTTGTTAAAGCAAATAAAAAATGGTACATAAACGCTGATGAAATTGCTGCATTTTTTTGTAAGGCAAACCCAAATTTGAATTTAGTAGATATGAAAATGATGATGAAACAACACCTCGATATAACAACCGAAGAAGTTTTTGCACGAATCAAAAAAAATTATCCTGCTGATGTTGTTTCTTATGATAAGATACATAGTGAAATTTTGGGAATGGCTGATATTCTTTCAGAAGGTATAATTAAACAATTTCCGCACAAATTTGAAACATGCAAAATGATTTCAATGTCAAAATAAAATTTAGGTACAATATTATAAAAAAATTAATTTTATTTATCAAGAGATTTAGTTTAGTGCGTAATCTTTATCGGTTTGTCAGATTGGCACAGCGGACATCAAGAACATAGAAATTTTCCAATCTTCTTTCTATGACCAACGAATAGGTAGGCGAGCCTGTTATCCGTTAATCGATTCTTCTAAAAGGGTTGCCACTAAACTAAATTCTTTTCACAAAATAAAAACTCTCACAGTTTAGTATTCAGCCGTAATTACCAAATTTCATTCGACTAATTGAATCTACTTTACGTGTGAATCATGCAACATATTACAAAATTTATATAATACTTCCTACAATTATGGTATTTACATTTGTACCAAAAATATTTAAAATGACTAATGGATAAGCAAATCAGAGATGCTAAATAAAAAAATGAAAAGCATAATTAAGCGCATAAGTTTTTTAATATTAGCCATAGCAATTATCGCAGGAGGAGCAATGTATACTCTCCGAGCTCAAATTAAAGCGCAGTTTATTCCTACTGTAGAACAAATAGGAGATGTTAATGTTAGAGTAGAAAATGATACGTGTTACGTTAGTTCCAAACTGACAGCAAAAAATAAATCTTTTTTAAGAATCAACATCGACACTATTAAATATAAAGTTTCAATGTTTAATAAAATATATCTTCAAAGCGAAGAATTTATTGGAATGATTCTTCATGGTCATTCGAAAGA
>JAYVZC010000056.1:0-2184 GCA_043783695.1 Bacteroidota bacterium | reverse complement strand
GAATCAGGATGAGGAAATAGGGAGACGAGTGGAACTCCAGGAATATTATAATATTCAGCAATTGGAAATAAGGAGTCTAATGGCTCGACTTCAAGTTTTCCAGGATACTCCGTCAAGTTCTAGTCCAGAAGTATTATAATAAATGTATCAAATGGCATATTATGAAACCTTTTATTGATCAAATTTAATGTCTTCCACTAAATCAAAAACAACACGATCTGTTTGCAAACGATATATATTATCGAATGCTAAAGCCTTTGTATTCACACCCAATCGTATTTCGTCTTGGTCGATCTCATGTAGGAAAGATAATTGATTTTTCGTTTTCACCCGACTCATAACTGTATAGAGCAAACCTTTGGATCCATTAGTGCTCTTCCAACTTTTTGAGTTATCATAAAAAATATTTTCTTTTATCGTTAAACCTTGTAAGCCCCAAGGCAAAAGCCCAACTGAACTCCTCAAGGGAAATTGAGTACGAGAAACAGTTGCAGTTTTCTTTTGATTTTGTTCCGTCATAGTAACGGGTGTGAGCCAGAGTGTCCTAACACATTTACCAGAAACCGTTTTCACGTAAATCTTCTCAACCTTATTATTTGAAACAGTAATATCATCGATGACAACCAAGGTATTAGGACAAAAGAATTTATTATCCGTCCTGTATGTTATTTTGCACTGCATTCCTGTGAATACTTTGAGTATTTTGTCGAGTTTTTTTTCCATATTTTGAACCTGTGACATCAGATGTACGGTATTTTCTTTGGTAAAAACATGGTCTGAACGTCCGTTCGTATGATTTATTAAATCTATGGAATGACACTGATGGATTCTTTCATTTTGTCCCCTTATTTTTGTATATATATTTGTTTCAGCATGCTCTAGGCACACAATTAAATCGGAAAATCCTGACTGCGGGGAATCACGAAGACGATTCTCAAAATGAGGCGTAGAGTAATAGAATTTAGTATTTCTATATTTACTTATGTAAAGATATCCAATTCGTTTGTTAAGACCTGGACCATCCGTCTCAACTCTATTTTTCTCTTTTGCCATTTGAAGCGTTGTATACGATGCTACATGAAGAGGAAATATCTCTGTATTTAAGTAATCGGTAACCGACGGATCCCCGATTCGCACTTTATTCAATGCCACTAAAAATTCTTTGTCACCTTCCTGGCGATGGTTTTCTCTCAAATAACAAACAAAGAAATTTCCTTTGTAGGATTCACTCTCGAAAAAAAACTGTGCTGGTTTTTTGGCTAATCTGGAAATGTTTGGATTCTGAGACGTTTCCTTATCTCGCATTGGTTCAAGCTGTAGGATATCTCCAATAAGGATAATTCTTACTCCTCCAAATGGTTTCTTTGGCTGCATATGGATTTTCTTCAAGAAAGAATCGAGAAATTCAAATGTATCTTTGGGGCACATACCTGCCTCATCAATAACAAGAACTTTACAAAGGAGTGCCTTTTGAAGTACTAACTGATCTAAACTTCGTATGTGGAATTCAAGATCGAGTTCTATTACTTTTTCAGCCGATAAACCCAAGAATTTACATAACGTTATGCCGTTTACGTTCGTTGCTGCAACGTTACTAATTGCAGTTAGAACGATCCCAGAATATCCATAGATGTTGATTAGAAATGGATGAAGACATTTCAGAATATAACTTTTTCCGGACCCAGCAACTCCTGTTAAATAACAATTCTGTTTGTAACTCGACATCTTTTCAAAAGCTTCTTTCTGAGAAGGAGAGAGGGCTGAGCAAAGAGTCTGGAGATGTCGTTTGAACTGAGGGTGATTAATGGAGATAACCTTCGCAGCCTTTCTACTATTATTGTTTGAATAATTGTTATTGTCATTGCTATTGTTATTGCTATTGTTATTGTTATTGTTGCTGATTAAATTTTTGTTATTGCCATTGTTATTGTTAGAACCATTGCTATTATTATTGCTATTGTTATAACTATTGTTATTGCTATTGTTATAACTATTGTTATTGATATTGTTATTGTTATTGTTGCTGATTAAATTTTTGTTATGGCTATTGTTATTGTTAGAACCATTGCTATTATTATTGCTATTGTTATAACTATTGTTATTGCTATTGTTATTGTTATTGTTGTTGTTATTGTTGTTGATTAAATTTTTGTTATGGCTATTGTTATTGTTAGAACCATTGCT
>JAYVZC010000055.1:0-27468 GCA_043783695.1 Bacteroidota bacterium | reverse complement strand
TTTCACTTGCTGTTATCACTTTTGATTTACCAACATCTTCAGAAGAGTATAAAATTTGTCGATGTAAGTTGTGTAATTCTATTTTATCAAAATCTATTATCCCAAGTGTGCCTACTCCGGCAGCGTTTAAATACTGAAGTGCAGGGCAACCCAAGCCGCCTGCTCCGACAACCAATACTTTTGCATTCTTTAATTTTTCCTGTCCTTTCAAACCAATCTCAGGAAGCATCATTTGTCTGCTGTATCGCACTAATTCCTCTTTGCTGAACTTGCTCATCTTATGTTAATACATTATCCCAATCTTTCCATACCACTTCATACCCATTTTCTTTTATCATATATTCTATTTCTTTGGGAGAACGCTCATCACTGATCTCAAATTGCTCCAGCGATTCTTTTTCAACAGCATAGCCTCCGGGATTAGTTTTAGAACCCGCACTCATGGAAGTAATTCCTAATTTAATAATATTGTTTCTAAAAACTTCATTCTCTCTTGTGGAAATTGAAAGTTCTATTTCCTGATTAAAAATACGATACGCACAAATAAGTTGAACCAACTCTTTATCATTCATAATTATTTTTGGTTCAATTATTCCTTCTGCCGGACGCATACGGGGGAATGAAACAGAATATTTTGTGCGCCAGTATTTTTTTTCCAAATAAGTTAAATGCAATGCAGTAAAAAAAGAATCGGTGCGCCAGTCTTCTAAACCTATGAGCGTTCCTAATCCTATTTTATGCACATCTGCTTTCCCTAATCTATCAGGCGTTTCCAGACGATAATTAAAATTGGATTTTTTCCCTTTCGGATGATGTAGTTTATAATCTTCCTTGTGATAAGTTTCCTGATATACTAAAACAGTATTTAATCCTTCCGCAATTAATTCTTCATATTCATTTTGATCAAGCGGTTGCACTTCGATGGAAATATGAGAAAAAAACGGTCTCAATAAATTGATAGCATTTTTTAAATAAGAAACACCAACTGTTTGATTTGCTTCTCCGGTAACTAGTAAAATATGATCGTAACCTAAAACTTTTATTGCTTCGGCTTCTTTCAATATTTCTTTATCACTTAATGTTTTTCGTTTAATCTTATTATCGAAACTAAAACCGCAGTACGTGCAAATATTCTGACATTCATTTGAAAGATAAAGAGGGACATACATTTGGATTGTTTTGCCAAAACGCTTTTGAGTTAAACGCTGACTCACCTGCGCCATCTTTTCTAAATGATTCATTGCTGAGGGAGAGATCAATGCTTTAAAATCTTCTAAAGAACGTTTTTCTTTATGCAAGGCATTCACTACATCAGCATCTGTTTTAGAATAGATGCTATGTTTTATTTCATCCCAGTTATATATATCAAATAATTCTGTAAACATTTTTTATTTTTTTCAAACAACTAATTTTATTCTTTTTCAACACACCCACCTGCCCGCAGGCAGGGAGATCACAGAGTTCATTGAGTTTCACAGAGAAATTTTCATTTTTGAATTTTGACTTTTCTCTTTTGACTTTATGTTTTCATTAATCTTGTAAGAATGATGTTAACGGACTACTTGCTTCAGCAAAATTTTTAGACTTAGCAAGACGAGCTTCGAATGCCATGCGTCCTGCTTCCACAGCCATTTTAAAAGCGATAGCCATTTGTATTGGATTTTCTGAAACTGCAATAGCTGTATTTACAAGAACAGCAGAAGCACCCATTTCCATTGCCTCTGCAGCATGTGAGGGAGCACCAATTCCCGCATCAACTATTACCGGAACATTACTTTGTTCAATTATTATTTCTAAAAAACGTTTTGTTTGCAAACCACTATTACTTCCTATTGGAGAGCCTAAAGGCATGACAGCTGCAACACCAACATTTTCTAAATGTTTACACAAAACCGGATCAGCATGAATGTAAGGCAATACTATGAATCCCAACTTCACCAATTCTTCTGCAGCTTTTAAAGTCTCTATCGGATCGGGTAATAAATATTTTGGATCGGGATGAATTTCTAATTTCAGCCAATTTGTTTCCAGAGCTTCACGTGCCAATTGTGCTGCAAATATGGCTTCTTTAGCTGTTCGGACTCCGGAAGTATTTGGCAATAAATTAAATTGTGAATGAGAAAGATGTTTTAAAATATCATCCTTGTCATTATTCATATCCACCCTTTTAAGAGCGACAGTAACCAGTTCCGAACCCGATGCAAGCAAAGCTTCTTCCATCAATTGCGAAGAACTGAATTTGCCAGTCCCTGTGAATAACCGAGATGTGAATTCTTTATCACCTATTTTTAGCTTTTCCATTTTTTATTTTGTTGCTGAATTGATCTTATTCTTAAAACGTTTTATCACTTCTGTCATATTTTCCGCTTTATTTATTGCGGATGAAACTGCTATCCCATAAACACCTTTTTCAATCAATGGTTTTACATCTTCTACTTTTATTCCTCCAATAGCGATAATTGGAATTGTAATTTTATTTTTACGGCATTCTTCTATGATCTTTTCGTAGCCTTCCAATCCAAGTATTGGACTTAAATTCTCTTTTGTTTCTGTAAAACGGAAAGGACCTAAACCAATATAATTAACACCGGAATCGACAAGTCTTTCAATATCTTCAAAAGTATTTGCTGTTCCTCCGATGATAAAATTATTTCCCAATAATTTTCTTGCTTCCTTATGATCCATATCGATTTTCCCGAGATGCACACCATCTGCTTTAACAACTTTAGCAATATTTACATTGTCATTAATAATTAATTTTGCATGATACTGGCGGCAGATCAATTCTGTTTTTAAAGCAATATCTAACAACTCATTGTAAGATTTACCCTTCACTCGAAGCTGCACCCAATCAATTCCCGACTGGCAGGCTTTTAATGCTAATTCAGAGTGAGACACTCCTTCTACATCTTGCGTGATATATTGTAAATGAGAAATTATTTTATCCATGTTCTACAGTAATTGAATTGAAATGAAAACCTAAAAATGAATCATTACTCTTTAAAAAATCTGTAATGTATTTTTTTCCTCCGGCACAAGCATCCACTAAATTCAGATCGTTTGCCAAACCTGCAGTGATGGCAGATGATAAAACACAACCCGAACCATGCTTCGGAAAAACATTTTTTGCCTCGGATACAAATTCAATTTGTTTTCCATCGGTAGTAAATAAAATATCTATCCCTCTTTTCTCTTCGTTATGCCCGCCTTTTAAATACACATTACAAAACTGGCTCAGGTATTTTGCATTTTTCTCTGCATCATTGTATGGGCCCAGAATTAATGCTTCCGGAACATTTGGAGTGATTAGAAAAAGCTGCTTACAAATATTTTCCAACAATTCTTTATTTACATCGGTATGAAATTCAAATCCTGCACTAGCTTTTAAAATGGGATCCCAGATTAAGCGGGGAGTCGGGAGTCGGCCTGCCCGAATGAACGAATTCATTCGTTCGGGAGGGGAGTTGGGAGTTTTTATAAAATACGAGATCAGTTCATTTAAAATTTCTAAATTTTCTATTAAGCCTATCTTTATATATTCAAACTGAAATCTTTTTTGCAACACCTCTACTTGTCCTATGATCTGAGAAAGCTTTAGCCATTCCACTTTTTCAAATTCAATATCATTTTGATAAGTCAATGCGGATACTATACCCATTCCAGTGACATTGTTTTGCTCAAATGTTTTTATATCTGCCAACACTCCAGCTCCTCCGCTTGGATCGAAGCCGGCAATGCTCAAAACATATGAGCGTGAATTAAACATGTTGTTCCTTTTGAATTGTATTAATTGTTTTTAAAGACTTTTGAAGTGTTATAAAACTTTTCAGAGGATCTTCCGACATCCATATTGCTCCTAATACCGCTGCTCCGTCAAATCCCAGACTTATTGCTTCCTCAATTGTATTTTCATCAATTCCTCCAAGTGCAATGACCTCAGCCCCAACTCCTCTCCGCAGGAGAGGGGAGCTTTTAAGCTCTTTCAAATCAAATTTGCTTTTGTATCCTGCTTTTGAAATGCTATCAAAGATTGGTGAAAGAAATGCGTAATCATATTCTTCTTTGCAATCTTCCATTTCTTTTAAAGAATGGAATTTGAAATAGTCAGAATGAACAACAATTTTGTTATGATACTGCGATGGAATTTCCTGAATATAATTTTGTACTTCTTCTTTTGAGAATAAAGGCTTATAAACATGAAAACATTCCATTCCTGCTTCAAACAGAGAACACAGCAATGCCTGTTCATCTTTAAAATTGGTTGGATTTGATATAACAATCAGTTTCATTATGAATAAATTTCACTTCCTGAATTCACAAACTCTTTTGCTTTTTCTTCTAAGCCTTTTTCTAACTCCATATCCGTTTCAAGGTTGTTCTCTTCTGCATATTTCCGAACATCTTCTGTAATTTTCATGGAACAGAAGTGTGGTCCGCACATGGAACAGAAGTGTGCTACTTTAGCTCCTTCGGCAGGTAATGTTTCATCGTGATATTCTCTTGCAGTATCGGGATCAAGTGATAAATTAAACTGATCTTCCCAACGGAATTCGAACCGTGCCTTACTTAATGCGTTATCACGTATCTGTGCTCCCGGATGTCCTTTTGCAAGGTCGGCAGCGTGTGCAGCTATTTTATATGTGATCACTCCATCTTTCACATCTTTTTTATTGGGTAATCCTAAATGCTCTTTTGGAGTAACGTAACATAACATAGCGCAACCGAACCAGCCAATCATTGCAGCACCAATTCCGGAAGTAATGTGATCATATCCTGGAGCAATATCAGTTGTTAATGGCCCCAATGTATAAAATGGAGCTTCCTGACATTCCTGTAATTGTTTTTCCATGTTTATTTTTATAAGGTGCATGGGAACGTGTCCCGGACCTTCAATCATTGTTTGAATATCATGCTTCCATGCAATTTTTGTCAGCTCACCTAATGTTTCCAATTCACCGAATTGTGCTGCATCATTTGCATCTGCAATAGAACCCGGACGCAAACCATCTCCCAAAGAAAAAGCTACATCATACGCTTTCATTATTTCACAAATTTCTTCGAAATGCGTGTACAAGAAATTTTCTTTGTGATGAGCTAGACACCATTTTGCCATGATAGAACCACCACGGGAAACAATTCCGGTAACACGTTTAGCAGTTAGTGGAACATAACGCAATAATACACCTGCATGAATAGTAAAATAGTCAACACCTTGTTCTGCTTGTTCAATTAAAGTATCACGGAATAATTCCCAGGTGAGATCTTCTGCTTTTCCATTCACTTTTTCCAATGCTTGATAAATTGGAACAGTACCAATTGGTACAGGAGAATTTCTCAAGATCCATTCCCTTGTTTCGTGAATATTTTTTCCTGTTGATAGATCCATAATTGTATCTGCACCCCAACGACAAGCCCACACCGCTTTCTCCACTTCTTCTTCGATGCTTGATGTTACAGCAGAATTACCAATATTAGCATTTATCTTCACTAAGAAATTACGGCCGATGATCATTGGTTCGCTTTCCGGATGATTTATATTATTTGGAATGATCGCTCTTCCCATCGCAATTTCATCACGCACAAATTCAGGAGTAATATGACTTTTTGGAGTGTTGGCACCAAAATTATTTCCGGGATGTTGGTGTCCGACAGAATTCATTTTATCAATCATTTGATTTTCACGGATAGCAATGTATTCCATTTCTGGAGTTATAATTCCCTTTTTCGCATAATGCATCTGACTTACATTTGAGCCCGCTTTTGCACGTAAAGGTTTTTTAATATGCTGAAAACGCAAATGATCAATATCACTTTTTAATAAACGCTCATGTCCATATTCGCTGCTGATATCCTTTAATTGTTCCACATCACCGCGTTCCAATATCCATTTTTCACGCAAGCGAGGAAGTCCTTTTATTACATCTATTGTAACATTTGGATCAGTATAAGGGCCACTCGTATCATATACAATTACCGGTGCATTTTTTACAACCGGCTTACCATGCGGTTTAGTTTCCGTTAGTGATATTTCACGCATCGCAACTTGTATATCGTGCAATTCGCCTTTCACATATATTTTTTTTGAATTTGGAAAAGGCTTTGTCGAAATACTTTTTTCCGTTGGTAATTGTTCTTCTTTTTTCATGGTGTTTAGAAGCCTCTCCCCTTAATCCCCTCCCCAAAGGGAAGGGGGTAATAGGTGAGTCGGCATTTGTTAGTTAGTTTGTTTAATTATTGAATTAATTCAATTTTACTGTTTTTATTATCTCCTCCCCTTTGGGGAGGTCGGGAGGGGCTTTCCCTACCCGCCCTGAGTGGCTTTTATTAAAATTATTTTATCGTTTTTATTTACAGAATTATTTCCCCATTCGGCACGGGGAATTACTTTATTGTTTAGGGCTACAGCTATTCCTTTTGTAATATCCATATTCAAACTCTGAAACAATTCAGATAAAGACCCTTCCTTTTCAAAAGGATGTGATTTGTCGTTAATGTATATCATTTAAATCAAGTAAAAAGTTTTAAAGTCAAAATTCAAAAGGTATATTAACCTAATAAACACCTGAACAATTTAATAATTGAAAACTTAAGGAGGAGAAATGAAAACCGGGAGAATAGAGACGAGGAAAGGGATTCCTGTTACTTAATTCCCTTCGGCAGCATTATCTGCATCAGGTAAAAGGGTATAATCTCAGACTTTGATTTTTTTTCAAAGACACCCCTACAAGTTTTATTAAGACAAAGCTAGGGAATTTTGGCAATAATCGGAATTTTTTTTTGCTGTATTATTTTAATACCGGAGACGTTACAGCTATAACTATAACCAACATTGTCGTATGAGGGTGGATGGCTTTAATAACAGGTAGGTTCAGCCCTTCGACTATGCTCAGGGTGACGGCACGGGATGACTTTTACAAAGAGGGGACATCCAAGTGCATCATTGCGAGGAACGAAGCAATTTTTGCTCAATGTTGAAGATTGTCCTCATCCTGAGAGATTGCTTCGTTCTCTCAATGACGTTTATAAATAAAGCAATCATTAAGAAAAATATTTAATCTCTTCACTTAGATCTAAAAAAGGATTTTCAATTTGCATTTTCTTGCAACGTTCTAAATATGTGAACTGAAACTTTTTATGCGATTCTGTTTCCGAATTAAAAGGTTTGTGTTTTTTTGCAGAAATAATTTCCTTTATTTTTTCGAATAAGGTAATTGTCTTGTCATCAAAACATGCTTTGATAAATTTTTTAAAAACATACTCAATGGCTTGTTCATTGGGATGAACCATGTCCTCTTTATAAAACCGATAGTCGCGCAAATCATCAATTATTAATTCGTAAGCAGGAAAATAAAAAACGTTTTTATTTTTTAATTGATGAACCGCACCAATCAAGCGGGCTTTGCTTAAATTGTTTTCCACTACTCCATCGCGAACATAGCGTACCGGACTTATTGTAAAAACAATTTGTAATTTCGGATTGAATTTTTTTAATTCAGAGATTAAGATTTTGTATTCTTCAACAATTTCTGAAGTATTTAGCAATTGCTTAGAGAATTCTTTTTGAGGCTGTTTGTGACAATTACCAACCAATTTACCGCTTTTCGTATACGCAAAAGCAGAACCAAATGTGATGAACAACCACTCTGTATTTTTTAAAGAAACATGTGCATCGGAAATGTTTTTATTTATTTCTAACAGACATTTTTGTTTATCAGGATTTGAAAAGCGACTGTGATGTTCCCATGAATTCCAGCAATCGTTTGCAAAAAATAATTCATTCTCCGTTACAAAATCTATTTTCATATATCTGCGTAAAGCGATTGCAATACTTGAGGGATTGTATAAAATTCCATGAGGATTAATTTGTGTATTGAATTTATAATCCTTCATTAATTCACCGATATTTTCGGCAAAACAGGAACCTATAAATAATGAGGAATGAGAGTAATTTATTTTTTGTGGAAAAGATGGAATCGGAAATTGTAAGTAAAAATTCATCTAGAAAAAATTAGAGAGTTGGTGAATTGGTGAAATAGTGAATTAGTGAAATGGAGAATTGAATTAATTTAATATTTTAGTTTTGAGCACACCAATTATACTTTTATGCAGAATCAATAAATCTTTAATTCAACAAATCTCTAACTCTCTATTTTGTTTTACTGCTGGCATTTACAATATGGAGAGAAGTAAACTTTTGCATTTGGCAACATCGCTTGAATACTGCTTTGCTCCGCATCAGGAATGAGAATAACACGAAGATCAAACACCATTAAGCTTTTTAAATTTTTTAATTCCTCCGGAAATTTATCAATATTATTACTCCAAAGATCCAAATTTTTTAGTTTAACCAATTTTCCAATTGCAGGTGGAATGGATGTTAATTCATTTTGGTTCGCATTCAAATAAAATAAGTTTGTAAGATCGCCAATTTGCGGAGGAAACTCTTCCAGACTATTTTTTGAGATGGCGAGATACTGTAGGTTTTTTAATTGTCCGATTTCAATTGGAAGTTCTTTAATGGAATTTTTACTTAGATCTAAATACTGAAGATTGGTAAACTTTAAAATCTCTATAGGAAAAGACTTCAATTTCTTTTTTCGAAGTTCAAGTTTAATAACTTTTTCAGGATTTTTGAGTGCTTCTTCCAAATTGGTGTACGCATGGATTGTGTCCAACGTCAACGAATCGAGCAAAACTGTTTGAGCAACATTTTTTTGAGCAACAAAAATCAACATCAAAGCAATGCCTGTTTTCAATAAAAAGGAATATGTAGTTTTAATTTTCAAGTTTTAAAATTTTAAGAGTATTTTGTTTGTCGGATGCCAATGCATTTTTCAATTCATCCAGACCGTTGAACTTCAGTTCATCTCTTAGACGTTTAATAAAATAAATGGTTGCGTCATCGCCATATATATCTTCATTAAAATCAAAAATGTTGACTTCAATGCTTCTACCTTTTCCTACAATTGTAGGATTATTGCCAATATTAAGCATCCCACCAAACAATTTTCCTTTGTGTTTCACTTTTACGGCATAAACACCATCCGCAGGAATAAGTTTGTATTTGTTTTCCACAACAATGTTTGCGGTTGGATAACCCATTGTTCGTCCCAATTGTTGTCCTTTTACCACTTTCCCGGTCAAAGAATAAGCATGCCCCAAATAAGTAGCTGCCGTCTCCACGTCACCCGATTGCAATGCCTTACGAATTTTGGTGGAACTCACTTCTATGCTATCAATATCTTTAGCCGGAATCTCTTCTACTTCAAACCCATATAATGGACCATATTCTTTAAGATGTTCAAAAGAACCTTCTCTGTTTCGCCCAAAATGATGATTATAGCCAATCACGAGTCGTTTTGTATGAATGTGATTTACCAAAATATTGCGAACAAATTCAACGGAAGTTAAGCGTGAAAATTCTTTTGTGAAAGGATAAATTATTAAATGATCTACTCCATAATGTTCCAGCAGATTAATTTTTTCCTCTTGAGTATTGAGCAATTTCAGCTCGTTATCATCGGGAAAAAGCACCATTCGTGGATGAGGATAAAATGTTAAAAGCACCGTTTCACCATTTTCATTTTTAGCTACATCTTTTAATCTGGAAATTATTTTTTGATGCCCTAAATGCACTCCATCAAATGTTCCCGTAGTAACTATAGGATTTTTTACATCCTTAAATTTTTCGATATTGGTATAAACTTTCACTTTTGACCTTACAAATTTGCCACGAATTTACTTCATTTTATTAATGTTTTATAACTTCGCACCCATATTATTAAAATCTGAACTTTGAAATCCATTCTCCACCACATATTCCGGTTAATTTGTTTTTGGTTTATTTTATTTTTCATATATCGGATTGTATTTTATATTGGGATTCATTCTTTAATGAATGGTGTTACGTTCTCATTAATTTTTCAATCCTTTTTGAACTGCTTAAGACTGGATTTATCTACAATTGGCTATCTAATAACCTTTCCACTTTTATTCTTTTTCTTTTATTCGTTGTTTCAAAAAAAAATTATCCTTAAACTAATTGATGGATTAAATTATTTTTTTATCCTTTTATATACACTCATTGCTGTTGGCGAAATGTGCTTGTATCGTGAATGGAAAGCCAAGTTGAGCACTCAAGCCTTAGAACATTTCTTGCATCCTTCGGAAGTATTTAAAACAACATCACTGGGTTTAACGGCTTTATTTTTTTCACTCTCTATCATAGGCACATTATTATTTACAAGAATATATAGCCACAAAATTTCTGTAAAAAATTATCCTCCGATAGAAACTGAATCCTTCGGACGATTCCGTTGGAAAAGCTTTGTATTTATAGTAGTTGCAGGCATTTTAAATTTTATAATTATAAGAGGGGGAATACAACAAATACCCATTCAGGATAGCGATGCATTTTTTTGTACACAGCCCACCGTGAACGATGCAACAGTGAATCCACTTTGGAACATCTCCTACAATATCATTGATTATTTTAATCATTTTAAAGAAAATCCATACAACTATTTCGACATAAAAAAAGCTCATGAACTAGTTGAAACACTTTACCGTACAGAGAAAGACACAACTATTACTTTCCTTAAAAACGCTCGTCCAAATATTGTATTCATTATTTTGGAAGGCTGGAGTGCTTATGAAATAAAGTCGTTTAAAGGAGATAACTTTGCCCCATTTATGGATAGTTTAAGTCGGCAAGGAATTAGTTTTACAAAATTGTATTCTGCAGGATATGTTTCCGACCAAGGAATTCCTGCTATCTTGAGTGGTTTTCCTTGCAATCCGCACATCAGCGTTATTAATCAAAGTTCTAAATCTGCCAAGCTTCCTTGTATTAATCAGGATTTGAAAAAAGAAGGTTATCAAAGTGGATTTATGTTTGGTGGAGATTTAGCTTATGGAAATATTAAAAGCTATATCTACAATAAAAAATTTGATGTGGTGAAAGAAGAAAAAGACATTGACAGCAGTATTCCCAGAGGTAAATTAGGAATTCAAGATAGTTATATGGAAAACCAATATCTCAACTTATTAAATGCTGCAAAACCTCCGTTTGTATACGCCTTGTTTACCTTGAGTACACACATGCCGTATGATTTTCCGGGAGAAAAGAAACAATTGGCAATTGCAGAAAATGATTATGTAAACAGTATAAGTTATGCCGATAAAGCATTTCAACACTTTTTTGATGAAGCAAAAAAACAAGCTTGGTATAAAAACACACTTTTTGTAATCGTTTCTGACCATAGTCACGGTTGTCAGAAACAATTTAGTTTGTACGATCCCGAGTACCATCGAATTCCTTTAATATTTTTTGGAGATGTGATTGATTCAGCTTTCAGAGGAAAAAAGATAACAACTGTTTTCTCTCAATTGGACATTTCCAAAACATTGTTGAAACAGATGAAAATGGATGATGCCGCAAAACAATATATCTGGGGAAAAAATATGTTTAATCCCCTTACCAAATCTTTCGCTTTTTATTGTAGTAATAGTGGCGCTGGCTTCATTAACAATCAAGGTTTTATTGGATATCAGCAAAACGTTAAAGATCTGATTTTTAATTCTTTTGGCGACAAAAATCCAATGTCCGACACCCTTACCAAATATGGTCATGCATTTCAGCAGTCGGTTTTTGAGGATTATCGTTTAAAATAAGGATTTGGGCAAATTTTTCAACAGAATGTCAACATTCTTTTTCTTTGTGATTTTTATTGCTAATTTTGCACTCGAATTTTTAAAATAAACATTTACACTATATAAAATGTCGACACAAATAGGTAAAATTTCTCAAGTAATTGGTCCCGTAATAGACGTAAGTTTTGAAGGCGGAGCTACATTACCAAACATTTTGGACGCATTAGAGGTAATTAAACCAAACGGACAAAAAGTAATTCTTGAAACTCAAAAACACATTGGTGAAGATACTGTACGTACCATCGCAATGGACTCTTCTGACGGTTTATACCGCGGATTGAAAGTTACTGGAACAGGTGCAGGTATTACAATGCCGGTTGGTGAGCAAGTAAAAGGACGTTTATTCAATGTTGTTGGCGATGCTATTGACGGCATCAAACAAACAGATAAAACAGGCGGAGCGCCAATTCACCGTACTCCTCCAAAATATGAAGATTTATCTACTTCTACGGAAGTATTATTTACAGGAATTAAAGTAATCGACCTTTTAGAGCCTTATGCAAAAGGAGGAAAAATTGGTTTGTTCGGTGGAGCCGGAGTTGGTAAAACCGTATTGATTATGGAATTAATTAACAACATTGCAAAAGGATACGAAGGTTTATCAGTATTCGCAGGTGTTGGTGAGCGTACTCGTGAAGGAAACGATTTATTGCGTGAGATGATTGAGTCAAACGTTATCCGTTACGGTGAAGCATTTAAACATTCGATGGAAAGTGGTGGATGGGATCTTTCAAAAGTAGATTTAAAAGAATTAGAAAAATCACAAGCAACATTGGTATTCGGACAAATGAATGAGCCTCCGGGAGCCCGTGCTCGTGTGGCTTTATCAGGATTGACAATGGCGGAATATTTCCGTGATGGTGATGAAAAATCAGGCGGACGCGATATCCTTTTCTTTATCGACAACATCTTCCGCTTTACACAAGCAGGTTCTGAGGTATCAGCGTTGTTAGGCCGTATGCCGTCAGCAGTAGGTTACCAGCCAACTTTAGCAACGGAGATGGGATTGATGCAAGAGCGTATCACTTCAACAAAACGCGGTTCTATTACATCTGTACAAGCGGTTTACGTTCCTGCGGATGACTTGACTGACCCCGCTCCCGCTACAACATTTGCCCATTTGGATGCAACTACCGTATTGAACCGTAAAATTGCCGAGTTAGGAATTTATCCTGCAGTGGATCCTTTGGACTCTACTTCTCGAATTTTAACTCCAACAGTTTTAGGTGCTGAACATTATGGTACTGCTCAAAAAGTAAAATTAATTTTACAACGTTACAAAGAATTACAAGATATTATCGCCATCCTTGGTATGGACGAATTATCGGAAGAAGATAAAACTGTTGTTCACCGTGCAAGACGCGTTCAACGTTTCTTATCTCAGCCTTTCCACGTTGCAGAGCAATTTACAGGATTAAAAGGTGTATTCGTCTCTATTGAAGATACTATCAAAGGCTTTAACATGATTTTGAATGGTGAAGTAGATCAATATCCTGAAGCAGCTTTCAACCTTGTAGGTTCTATTGAAGATGCAATCGAAAAAGGTAAAAAGATTTTAGCGGAAACTAAATAAGTTAAAAGGGGAAAAGTCAAAATTCAAAAGAATAAGAAATGCATTTAGAAATAATAACACCAGACAAAAAAGTATACAGCGGTGACGTAGATGCAGTAAAGCTTCCGGGTGCCGATGGTTCTTTTGGTATTTTAAATAATCACGCTCCTATTATTGCTTCTTTAAAAAAAGGTATAATTAAGGTTACTGATTCAAAAAAACATGTTGAGAATTTTGAAATCAATGGCGGTGTTGTTGAAGTACAAAATAATAAAGTAATTATTTTGGCAGAAGCATAATCTATAAAGTTATAGATTGTGTTATCCTTTTTTTTTCGGGTTTTCTGTCAAAAAAGCTTTCCATCCCGTATAAGTTTTTTTTGCAGTGCCTGGTCTTCGTTGAAAATGATGACAAACAGCTGCAGCCAATCCATCAGTAGCATCCAAAAATTCAGGAGTTTCCTTGAAATTCAAGAGCGTTTTTAGCATGGCTGCCACTTGTTCTTTTGATGCATTTCCACTTCCTGTAATGGATTGTTTTATCTTTTTAGGGGAATATTCGTTTATTGTTAAATCTCTTGACAATGCCCCTGCAATTGCAACTCCTTGAGCCCTTCCTAGTTTTAACATCGACTGCACATTTTTTCCAAAAAAAGGTGCTTCAATTGCCAATTCATCGGGTTTGTATTCATCAATTAAGGAAACAACTCTCTCAAATATTTTTTTTAATTTCAAGGCTGGATCAGCAATTTTTTCCAAGCGCAAAACACCCATTACTATCAATTCGATTTTGATTCCTTTCACATGAATGAGCCCGTAGCCCATAATGTTAGTTCCAGGGTCGATGCCTAAAATTATTTTATCTGTTGTTGCCAAAATGCTTTGTACTTATTTTCTTTTGATAGACGGCCTCTTTTTACTAATATTGTTGGAGAATGAATATATTTCCAAATAAGCCCTTCTACAAAGTTATAAGTCTTTTTATAAAGTCAGTAATTTTATTTTTTTCATTTTATTATATCTGGGAAAGATTGGCTGAAGCTTCCGCAACATTAGACTTTTCTCAACTTTTCTCGCTCGGAAATATTTTTTTTATTTTGCTCATTTTTCTTTTGATGTTTGTAAATTGGAGCATAGAAGCACTTAAATGGAAATTACTCATCGCACCTCTAGAATCCGTTTCTTTTAAAGCCTCTTTGAAAGGAATATTTTGGGGAATAACTATGAGTATTTTTACTCCAAATAGAATAGGTGAATTTGCAGGAAGAGTATTTTTTTTAGAAAAAGCAGATAAGGTTCAAGCATCCATTATGAGTTTGATTGGAAGTGCGATGCAACTTTTGGTAACAATCATAGCAGGTTTTTTGGGCTATTATCTTTTGGAAAAAAAATATTACGATTTTTTTCAAACCGAGCAATTTATTTCTATAGACACCATTTTAATACTGATTGGGATTTTTGTTTTGTTCATGATAATAGTTTTTTACATCATTTATAAAAAGCAAAACACTTTTCTGCCATTTAAAAAGTATATCGACTTGATAAAAATACATTCTAAAAAAGAATTGAATTCTGTTTTTTACCTTTCTTTCTATCGTTATGTAGTTTTTTCTATTCAATATTATTTGACATTAAGAGTGTTTGGAATCAATGGAGGAATGATGATATTGTTTTCATTAATAGCACTAACTTTTTTTGTTACATCTGTTATTCCGACTTTTGCATTAACCGAAATCACCGTTAGAGCCAGTGTTGCCATTTATTTTTTTGGAACTATTTCATCTTCTAATTCCTCTATTTTAGCAGCATCTTTATTTTTATGGATTATTAATTTGGCAATTCCTGCATTAATAGGTTCGACTTTTATTTGGAAACTAAAATTCTTAAAAGAATAAAATGGAATCAGTATTTTGGATATTTATTTCAATTGGAGCATTTTTATGTTTTTGTTATTTTCTTTTGATAGCAAGCTATTGCTATGGATGGATAAAAACGAAAGAAATTAAAATGGATACAGATAATTCTGTTTTTGTGAGTGTAATTATTTCGGCTCGTAACGAAGAAGAAAACATTGCTCGTTGCTTGGATGCGATTCTTGCTCAAAAATATTTATCCGATAAGTTTGAAATTATAGTGATGGACGATCATTCCGAAGATTCAACACATTTCATAATTCTAAAATATGCTGAAAAATATCCGCAATTAAAATGCATTCAACTTTCAGAAAATATTTTCGGAAAAAAACAAGCAATTGAAATAGCGATTGAAATTTCCAAAGGCGATTTGATTATAACAACTGATGCAGATTGTGTAATGGGAACAAATTGGTTGGCTTCAATTGTGTCTTTTTATAAAAAAACGGATGCAAAAATGATTGTCGCACCTATAGCTTTTTACAAAGAAAATAGCTTGTTTGAAAAAATGCAGAGCCTGGAACTTATGGCATTAATGGCTTGCGGAGGTGCGTCCCTTTTTTATAACAAAGCCATTATGTGCAACGGAGCAAATTTAGCTTATCAAAAAAAGGCATTCAAAGCGGTGAGTGGGTTTAATGACATAAATGAAAAAGCATCGGGAGATGATGTTTTATTGATGTATAAAATCAAAAAAGAGTATTCCACCGGAATTCATTTTTTAAAGAACGAGGAAGCTATCGTTTATACAAAAGCCAAAAAATTGCTAAAAGAATTTGCCCAACAACGAAAAAGATGGGCATCAAAAGGCTTTTCTGCCCTAAATATTGAAACTAAAAAGGTTTCTTTGTTAATCTACCTTTTTAATTTTTATCTGGTGTTTATACCTGTAATTGGGTGTGTTTGTTTATTAAATAGCCCATTCCATCTGCCTTTTATACAAATTTGTCTTATTCTTATCGGAATTAAATGTTTTATTGACTTTTTGTTATTATTTTTATCCGCATCTTTCTTTAAAAAGAAAAGACTTTTACTATTATTCTTTCCTGAACAGATCATTTATATGATTTATGTTGTGTTGTTTGGATTGATGGGCTCGATTGGGAAGTACGAATGGAAAGGGCGTAAAACAAATTAATGAATGGCTAAAAAAGACGATAAATATTCTCATTCGCTTTCCTTCTATGCTTGGCAGCGTTTGAAAAAGAATAAGTTAGCCATATTTGGATTGGTTGTGATTGGATTATGCATGGCTATGGCTGTTCTTGGCTTTTCTATCACGCCTGATTCAACTCCTGATGCCAACGATCAATTATTAGAACTTTCTAAAAAGCCTCCCGGATTTGAAGTAAAAATGCTACAAACCCGAAAAAATGAGGCTTCTCATGATGTGAATTTTTTTTCCAAAATGTTATTTGGTGAAGTAAGTAATTTCAGGTCTATTCCTTTTTCGGATTACCATTACGATGGGAACGATATTATTGTTCGTGAATATACTGGAGATGAAAAAAGAATAGGAACTGAGATTCGCTACAATTTAGCAGATGCTGTTTATGCCATTGATTACAATACTCCAATTGTAAATAATGTTGAACAAGGGTATACCGAATTTTATGAATTTGGCAGCAATACAAAAATCAGAAAAACAGTAAAAGAGTTAAGAGAAGAAGTTGAAAAAAATTACATCGTTACAAGAAAATATATTTTAGGTACCGACCCAGCTGGGAGAGATTTGTTAAGTAGATTAATTATCGGAACACGTGTTTCTTTTTCTGTAGGTTTTGTTTCTGTTTTTATTTCTGTAATCATTGGAATATTGATGGGCGCATTAGCTGGATTTTATAGAGGGAGAGTGGATGATGTAATTATCTGGATAATAAATGTGGTGTGGTCGATTCCAACTTTGCTTTTGGTAATTGCAATTACATTGGCATTGGGAAAAGGTTTTTGGCAAGTGTTTGTAGCAGTTGGTTTAACTATGTGGGTGGAAGTTGCGAGGGTAATTCGCGGACAAGTTATGAGTTTGCGGGAAAAAGAATTTATTGAAGCAGGAAGAGCATTGGGGTTTTCTAATTTGAGAATTATTTGGAGACACGTGTTGCCAAATGTAATGGGACCTGTGATTGTAATTTCTGCGGCTAATTTTGCATCGGCTATTTTAATTGAAGCAGGTTTAAGCTTTTTAGGAATAGGAGCACAACCACCAACAGCATCTTGGGGAGCAATGATTAATGCACATAGAGGTTATATTATTGGCGATGCTCCGTATTTGGCTTTCCTTCCCGGATTAGCAATTATGATCATGGTATTGGCATTTGTACTTTTAGGCAATGGGTTGCGCGATTCGTTGGATACCAAATCCATGGACGATGATCAAATTATGTATTAGGAGAATTACAAAACTTTTATAAAGTTATAAGCTTTATAAAAGTTTATATAAAAATAAAAAATCGTCACACAATTTTGCATGACGCTTTTTTTATTTTACATTTTGCAGATTAAAAAGGAAGGTCATCCTCTTGCGTAGTTGCGGTAAATGTTTCTGCAACACCACTCATATCATTTGAAGATTGATTTCCAGTTGCAACACTACTTCCTTCTATTCTCCAAGCTTCTAAAGTATTAAAATATTTAATTTCATTTTTCGGACTTGTCCACTCACGTCCACGTAAATTAAAATGAACTTTTATTTCTGAACCTACAGCATAATTATCAATTAATCCACATTTGTCTTGTGTTAATTGAAATGAAATGTGTTGTGGGTATTGAGATGAATTATCAGTCAATACAAATTCTCTTTTTCTAAATTTTTCAGATACTTGTTGCGCTTCGCTTTTTACTTTTAAGATCCCAGTGATGTCCATTTTGCTTTTTGTTTATATAGTTATTATTTCTGTTGATTCATTTTATTGCCCGAAAGATAATAATACTTTCCATGCGTTTTCTACATTGTTAGTATCTAATAATTTCTTTGCTTCGGAATGAGCATTTTTCTTAGTGATATTTTTAAAAGTTTCAGACTTTTTGAATTCAGCAACTTCGGCTTCAGTAGGCAATTTCTCAATATTTCCTAGTTGCCCTAAGTTATTTCCTGTGAGTATAGCTGAGTTGCGGATGGATGCTGGAATTTGATCAACTCCAATACCTAAATTTAACAAAGGTTTTGCCACTTCAAAAAGAGCATCTCCATTTGTTCGGCTGTACCACTTATCACCCATGCGAGCTACCAAGTCGATTTTGTTTGGGTCAATTTGTTTGTTTGCATCCAATACATTTTCATTCACGTGCATCATCACCACTTCACAAATAATTAAGTTCCCGGCACCGCCTTTATCACCCAATTCTATCACTTGCTTTACAGTACACTCCAATTGTGCAGGCGATTCCTTTACTCTGAAAGGTCTTATTTTTTGGGAGGATATTGGAGTGAATCCGGCTTTGGTAAACTCGTTTGTCCCTTTTGGATATTCAGTGCTAGCCAAACTCACTTGTTGAACCATATCGTAATTTACCATATTGATAACCACTTCCGGCACTTCTTTGATGTTGTCGTAAGTATGTTTTGTAATGCCTGTTCTGCCGCTTCTAGCAGGAGAAAAAATAACAATTGGAGGATTGGCACTAAACACATTAAAAAAGCTAAAAGGCGCTAAGTTAGGATTGCCGTCCTTATCAATAGTACTTGCAAATGCAATTGGGCGAGGGGCTACTGCGCCAAGCAAATAGCTGTGCAATACAGCTGTAGTTACTTCTTTTGGGTCTATTGTTAACATAATCTCAATCTTTTGCAAAAATAAAACATTATTTAAAGGCTTACTAATTATGTTATCAACGATTGTTGATATGTTGGCAGTCAGCATATTCAGGGATTATTTTCTTTGAGTACGCTATTTCGTTAAAAAACTTATATCTTTGCGTTCCTAAATAATATAAATGCGGGCGTGGCATTTTTTACGAGAGCAAAAACCGCAACCGTGCTAGTTCTAACAAAGATTGATTAAAATAATAATTATGCGGGCGTGGCGTAATTGGCAGCCGCGCCAGACTTAGGATCTGGTGCCGAAAGGCGTGGGGGTTCGAGTCCCTTCGCCCGCACTTAAAACAAAACCGTAAACCCTTTAAATATAAAGAGTTTACGGTTTTTTTGTTTGTAGTCCACCACAATTCAATCTTTTCCTGAATTATATTTAAGTTTTAACATATTTACAATGCAACTATTCTCGTAGCTTTCCAGTCTGCTTTTTCAATTTATCTACTCCCTATTCTTACTATCCACAACAATCGTCACTGGACCATCATTCAACAAACTCACTTTCATATCCGCTCCGAAAGTTCCAGTTTGAATACTTTTTCCTAAATCTTTTTGTAATTGTACAATCATTTTTTCATAAATAGGAATAGCGATTTCGGGCTTAGCAGCTTTAATATAAGAAGGACGATTTCCTTTTTTTGTCGATGCGTGTAAAGTAAATTGAGAAACTAAAATGATATCGCCACCTGAATCTTTTACAGAAACATTCATAACACCATTTTCATCATTAAATATTCTGAGATTTATAATTTTAGAGCTTAACCATTCAATGTCTTCTTGCGTATCTGAATCTTCAACACCAATCAAAACAAGCAATCCCAGCCCTATGAAGCTTTTTATTTTTCCATCAATTGTAACAGAAGCTTGAGTAACACGTTGAATAATTGCTTTCATAAAAATCCTAATTCCGGAATCCTAATTCTAAAATTTTATTCGTAATTTGTAACGTCCAGTTCTTCCCCATTCATAATTCCAACATAACTTGTATATCGCGACAATGCTATTTCTCCTTTTTCAACAGCTACAATCACCGCACATTTTGGTTCATTTATGTGAATGCAATTATTAAATTTACATTGATTTTTTATTGTATGCATTTCGGGAAAATAATCACCAATCTCTTCTTTCTCCATATCTACCAAGCCCAATTCCTTTATTCCGGGTGTATCAATTATAAATCCGCCATAACTTAAAAGATGCATTTCTGCGAAGGTGGTTGTATGTTTTCCTTTGTTATGCACATCCGAAATTTCTCCTACTTTTAAATCTAAATTTGAATCCATTGCATTCACCAAAGTTGATTTTCCAACCCCCGAATGTCCCGATACTAAAGTCGTTTTTCCTTTCGTCAATGTCTTTAATATTTCAATATCCACATTTTCTGTTGCAGAAACTTTATAACATTGATAACCTATTTTTTCATAAATGGCAATAAAATTGTTCAATTCCTTCATCATTTTTTCATCCTTTAAAAACAGATCGGCTTTATTAAAAATGATTTTTGTGGGAATGTGGTAAGCCTCTGCTGTAAGTAAAAAACGATCGATAAAACCGGCAGAAGTGCGGGGGAAAGCTAAAGTTACAATCAAAAAGGCCTGATCAACATTGGCTGCCAAAATATGTGATTGTTTAGAAAGATTAATAGACTTACGGATGATGTAGTTTTTACGATTATCAATTGAATGAATTACTCCCCTTCCATCTGCCTCCATTTCAAAATCAACATTATCGCCAACAGCAATGGGGTTGGTAGACTTTATTCCCTTAATCCTAAACACACCTTTAATCCGACATTCGATAGTGCCACTCACCGAAAGAACAGTATACCAGCTACCTGTTGATTTAATAACAACACCTTTCATCCTATTTTAATGTTTAACACTTTTTTGAGCACCAAATTTATCAAAAAGAATTAGCTTTGTGGAAGAAAAATTGGAGAAATGGAGAAGTGATGAATTAGAGAATTTTAAAAATTAAATTTTCTCCTGAAATAAGTCATTCCCTTTCTAATTCTCCAACTCACTAATTCACCAATTCAAAGATGTCAATAAAAGTAAATAACATAACAAAAACATACGGTGAGCAAAATGCATTGAATGATGTTTCATTTGAAGTAAACACAGGTGAAGTAGTTGGTTTTCTTGGCCCAAATGGCGCAGGAAAATCCACTATGATGAAAATTTTAACTTGTTTTATTCCTCAAACATCCGGCTCTGCATCTGTTTGCGGATTTGATGTTGCAGAGCAAAGCTTAGAAGTGCGTAGAAATGTTGGTTATCTGCCCGAACACAATCCATTGTATTTGGATATGTATGTAAAAGAATACTTAGAGTTTATTGCGGGATTGCATCATCTAAAAAATGTAAAAACTCGTATTGCTGAGATGATTGAAATGACAGGTTTACAGGTTGAACAAAAGAAAAAAATAGGAGCACTTTCAAAAGGATATCGTCAGCGTGTAGGATTAGCTCAAGCCTTGATTCACGATCCAAAAGTTTTGATTTTAGATGAACCTACAACAGGCTTGGATCCAAACCAGTTGGAAGAAATTCGCAATTTAATTATTCAAGTTGGCAAACAAAAAACGGTAATGCTCTCTACTCATATTATGCAAGAAGTGGAAGCCGTTTGCGACAGAGTGATTATTGTAAACAATGGAATTATTGTTGCGAACGACACAACAGCCGTTATTCAAAATATACAAACACAAAACAAACAATTTATTACTGTTGAGTTTGATAAAGAAACTTCACGTAATTCATTAAAAAATATTGTTGGTGTTTTTGATGCAAAAAATATAAAAGGGAATACATGGCAAATTGAAGCACTTACCGATAAAGACATTCGCACAGATATTTTCCAATACGCTGTTCAAAACGGATTAGCTGTAATAACTTTGCACAAAGAAGAACAACGATTAGAAGACGTATTTAAACATTTAACAAAATAATTCAATAACTCTTTAAACCTCATCAAGAGGAAAAAAATCCAATGAAAAAAAATCTATTATTATCTTCCATTCTATTTGCAGTTATTTTTTATGCTTGTAACAATTCCGAAAAAAAAGCAGAAACAGAAATAGCTTTTATCGATCCAATTACTACTCATATTGATTCGTCCATTGCTCCAGGAGAAAATTTTTTCCTTCATGCAAATAATAGCTGGTTTAAAAAACATCCTATTCCTGCATCTGAAAAAGGCAATGGTATTTTTCAAACCATTCAAGATACAATAAATGAATCGATTCGTAAAATTTGTGAATCATCTGCTTCTGATAGTAAAGCAGAAAAAGGAAGTAACAAACAAAAAATTGGTGATTTATATTTCAGCGGAATGGATACTGTTACAATTGAAAAGACAGGCATTACTCCATTAAAAAACTTATTGGATAAAATAGATGGCATTCAATCAAAATCAGATTTAATTACTACAATTGGAGTTTTATACACACAAGGAGTTCCAACTACTTTCGGGTTTTCAGTTACCCGTGATGAAAAGAAAAGTTCGCAATATGCTGTATACATTACTCAACCTCGTTTAGGACTGCCTGACAGAGATTATTATTTCAACACCGATGAAAGAACTAATAATATAAGAATAGAATATCAAAAACATTTGATAGCAATTTTTAAATTAATTGGGATGGATGAAAAAGCTGCAAGTACAAATGCAACAAATGTTTTTTCTGTTGAAAAAGAAATAGCTAAGTCCAGTCGAAAAATGGAAGATTTGCGCGACCCTTACAAAAACTACAACAAAATGGAAATTGCGAAACTGAACAAAATCACACCTTCTATAAAATGGGAAGAAATGATGTCTACCTTGGGATTAAAAAATGTAGATTCTATTGTTGTTGCTCAACCTGAATATTTTACTGCACTAGAATTTAAAGTGAATGATAATCTTTCTACTTGGAGATCTTATTTAAAATGGAATATCATCAATCATTTTTCTGATTATTTAACTAAAAAAATTGTTACTCAAGATTTTTATTTCTATTCAACTATTTTGGATGGCATAAAAGAACAAAAACCAAGATGGAAAACAGTTGTAGAAGCTACCGATGAATCATTAGGCGAGTTAATTGGTCAAGTTTATGTTGCTGAATATTTGCCAAAAGGAACAAAAGAAAAATTGATGGAAATTGGCGAAAATATCAGAGATGTATATGCCGATCATATCAAAAAACTAGATTGGATGAGTGATGTAACAAAGAAAAAATCACTTAGTAAATTAAAAAAATTAAACATGAAAGTGGGCTATCCAGATAAATGGAAAGACATGAGTTCTTTAATACTATCACGCAACAGTTATGTTGAAAATGCAATGAATGTTGGCATTTGGAATTATAATTTTATGCTTAATAAGTATGGAAAGCCTGTGAATAAAGACGAATGGGACATGTACCCACAAACATATAACGCATACTATGATCCAACGATGAACGAAATTGTTGTTCCTGCATGCAACATTATTGTCCCAGGATTTGAAGGTCGAATGCCCGATGATGCCGTTTTGTATGGCATTATAGGAGGCTCAACATTTGGGCACGAAATCACACATGGCTTTGATGATCAAGGAAGTTTATATGATGAGAATGGAAATTTATCGGATTGGTGGACGATTATTGACAGAAGCAGATTTGTTGCAAAAACAAAATTGATTGTGCAGCAATTCAATAATTATGTGGTGCTGGACAGTATGCATGTAAGAGGAGAAAACACACAAGGCGAAAATATTGCCGATTTGGGAGGAGTTATTATGGGATTTGAAGCATTCAAAAAAACCAAACAAGGTCAATCTACTGAGTTAATAGATGGTTACACATCTAATCAGCGCTATTTCCTTGCTTATGGCTATGCTTGGATGGTGAATAGAACCGATGCATCCTTGGCTAAACAAATTATGAGCGATGTGCATTCTCCAGCTGAATTCCGCATCAATGGACCACTTTCAGACATTGACGAGTTTTACAAAGCCTTTGATATTAAGAAAGGCGATAAGATGTATCGTGAGGAAAATGTTAGGGTAAAGATTTGGTAGATTAAAACATTCTTTTCTAAACAAAATAAAATTACGAAGCGTATCCCCCTCCCCGAGGGGGCAGGGGGAGGAGTAGAAGAGAAGTATTATGTCGTTAGCTAACAAATCAAATCACTACTCTTACAATAAAGACCTCCAACCTAGAGCATCTTCTTTAAGAAAAAGCATGACCAAAGCAGAAGCCTGTCTTTGGAAATATGCTTTAAAAGCCCGGCTAATGAAAGGGTACACATTCAATCGCCAACGTCCGGTATTAAATTACATCGCAGACTTTATGTGCAAAGATTTGCTTCTTATAATTGAAGTAGATGGTTTCTCACATTTTAATGAAGAGGCTTACAAAAAAGATTTAACGCGCCAAACAGCTCTGGAAAACAATGGGTACAAGGTGATCCGATTCTTAGACAATGAAGTGCTAAAAGATATTCAGAACGTTATAAGATGTCTTGAAATAACAATTGAAGAAAGAGAAGCTGAATTAAATATGATCTTTCCTCCTATTCGATCGAAACGAAAGTCGTTACCAGCTAACATTTCCTTAGAAATTATTACAGTTCTCAATAATCAAACTTAAGCCTCCCCATGCCCCCTCGGAGAGGGGGATAACCTCCGAAAAAAGCATCCAATACCCTCTATAAATTTTCTTTCCTATTTACTTAATAAATTGTACTTTAGCGCTCGTTAAAATTTTAAACTAATCTTAAACAAACAATAATTATAAATGGGATATTTATTTACATCCGAATCGGTTTCGGAAGGACATCCGGACAAAGTAGCAGATCAAATTTCTGATGCATTAATTGATAACTTTTTAGCATTTGATCCACAATCAAAAGTTGCCTGCGAAACGTTGGTTACAACCGGACAAGTAATTCTTGCCGGTGAAGTAAAATCAAAAGCATATTTGGATGTACAAGAAATTGCACGTGAAGTAATTCGTAAAATTGGCTATACAAAAAGTGAATACATGTTTGAGGCAAATTCTTGTGGTATTTTATCTGCTATTCACGAACAATCAGCAGACATTAATCAAGGTGTTGATAGAAAGAAAAAAGAAGAGCAAGGTGCAGGTGACCAAGGAATGATGTTTGGTTACGCAACAAACGAAACTGCTAATTATATGCCTTTGGCTTTAGATCTGGCTCATGGTATTTTATTAGAATTAGCTTCTTTACGCAGAGAAAATAAAGAAATAAAATATTTGCGCCCGGATGCAAAATCTCAAGTAACATTGGAATACAACGACAATAACGTTCCTGTTCGTATTGATGCAATTGTTGTTTCTACACAGCACGATGATTTTGATGCTGAACCAAAAATGTTGGCTAAAATCAAAAAAGATATTATCGACATTTTAATTCCTAGAGTAAAAAAGAAATATCCTAAATATGCTCATTTGTTTAATAACAAGATCAATTATCACATCAACCCAACAGGGAAGTTTGTAATTGGCGGTCCACACGGGGATACCGGATTAACAGGTCGTAAAATTATTGTTGATACCTATGGCGGAAAAGGTGCTCACGGGGGTGGTGCATTCTCAGGAAAAGATCCTTCAAAAGTGGATCGCTCTGCAGCTTATGCTACTCGACACATTGCAAAAAATCTAGTCGCTGCAGGTGTTTGTACCGAAGTCTTAGTTCAAGTATCTTATGCTATTGGTGTTGCTCAACCAATGGGTATATTTATTGATACTTATAGAACTGCAAAAGTAAAAATGACAGACGGACAAATTGCAAAAATTGTTGAATCTGTTTTTGATATGCGTCCATACTTTATCGAACAACGTTTTAAATTACGTACTCCAATGTATAGTGAAACAGCAGCATACGGACATATGGGACGCAAAAATGAAGTGGTTACAAAAACCTTCAAAGCACCTGATGGAAAAACAAAAACCATGAAAGTAGAATTATTCACTTGGGAAAAATTGGATTATGTTGCAAAAGTAAAAGCAGCATTTAAATTGAAATAATTTTCAAATTTATACAAAAACGCCTCATTCTATTTTTAAGAATGAGGCGTTTTTATTTGCTCCAAAATCAGTATCTTCGATAGCTTTTATCATACTTTTATGAAACCGATACTTGTTCTACTTCTTTCGTTTTTATTTCTTCTACCTTGTAGTTCACAAACAGAAGCAGTAAAAAGTAATTCAAATTATGGGATCACATTTTCATTTCCTTGGATAAACTATTATAATTATGTAGATTATTATCAAAAAAAATCAAAAAAAACATTTGGGTTTTTTGGATTGGGATTTTCGACATATTATAAGAAGGGACTAAAGAAAATTTCATTGAATGTGAGTACTACAGAAGATTTATCATCACCCATTGGAATAAATTATTCTAAGAAAGATATTAAAACAAGCATAGGCACTACTTACTATGAGTTAATTTTAAACCGACCACTCAACGATAATATAAATGTAGTAGGAGGATTAAATTTTACAAACTATGTGTTTCGAGTTTCAAGCACGGTAGATAACATATCCAGCTATAAAAAAAGGGATCAAACACTTGGAATTTCCCTTGGATTAGAATATCGTTTCAATAACTACTTCTCAGTTGCAGCAATATACCGCCCAGCATTAGCATCCTTTGAAACGGATGGGAGGTACAGACATCTAATAAATATTGAATTAAGGATCGATTTTGATTTTAAGAGAAGGAGATGATTTTGTTTTTGAATTTCATTTATGTTAAGCCATACATAAATATACGAAATTATTTTTTTCGCATAAACACTTGAATGGGAACACCATTGAAGTCAAAATTTTCACGCAACCTGTTTTCCAAAAAGCGGATATAGGATTCCGTTACATATTGAGGAAGATTACAGTAAAATGCAAATGTTGGAGCATGCGTTGGTAATTGCGTAATGAATTTCACTTTAACATGTTTCCCTTTAATTGCAGCAGGTGGCGAATGTTGAACAATGGGAAGCATTACATCGTTTAACTCACGAGTCTTAATTGATTTAGTGCGATTAAAATTTACTTTTTCAGCAACTTCGATTGCCTTTAAAACACGCTGTTTTGTTAAAGCAGAAGTAAATACAATAGGCACATCTTTAAATGGCATCAATTTTTCTCGAATTTTTTCTTCGTATTCTTTTGTTGAATTGGTAGTCTTTTCAATCAAATCCCACTTGTTCACAACAATTACAATTCCTTTGCGATTTTTCTCAGCTAAATGAAAAATATTTATGTCCTGCGTTTCCAATCCAAGTGTTGCATCTAATAATAATAAACAAACATCACAATCTTCAATGGCACGAATGGAGCGCATTACCGAATAAAACTCCAAGTCTTCTTCTACTTTCGATTTTTTACGGATACCTGCTGTGTCAATTAATAAAAAATCGTGACCAAATGCAGTGTAACGCGTATTTATAGAATCGCGGGTAGTGCCTGCAATCGGAGTAACAATATTT